>CAZSGC010000001.1:0-30548 GCA_964606225.1 uncultured bacterium
TAAAAGGGGAATTCTCTTCCCTCTCCACGGTCTACGGTGATAAAGAGGCAGTATACGTTGCTCCCACTGCTCAGGTTCATCCTATGGTAGTTCTGGATACTTCTGGAGGCCCTATATATATAGATGAGGAAGCCATAATCTTCCCTCATAGTCGATTGGAAGGACCCTGTTATATTGGAAAAGGAACGCACATAGTGGGTGCTAAAGTAAGAGAAGGTACTTCCTTAGGTCCTGTGTGTAGGGTGGGTGATGAGATAGAGGAGACCATAATTCATGGATATACCAACAAGTTCCATAATGGGTTTCTTGGTCACGCCTATGTTGGGGAATGGGTAAACTTAGGAGCAGCCACCAATAATAGTGATCTTAAGAATACCTACGGGGTGGTTAAAGTTTATGTTAAAGGAGAACTTATGAACACTGGGAAACTTAAGGTGGGCTGTTTCATTGGAGACCACTCCAAACTGGGTATCGGTACTTTAATAAATACTGGCTCAGTGATAGGGGTTTCCGTGAATTACTTTGGAGGAGGAGTTACTCCTAAATTTATACCTTCCTTTGCCTGGGGAACTAAGGAAGGCTTTGTGGTAAATCAATTGGATAAAGTTCTCAAACAGGCTGGAGTAGTGATGGAAAGAAGGGATGTGGAAATTACAGAAGAAGATAAAGAAGTTCTACGTAAAGTATTTGAACTTACTAAGGAAGAAAGAGAAAAATTCCAGATAAAGGAGGGATAAAGATGAATTATGGAATTATTGGAGTAGGGGCAGTATTTGAAAACTATCAGGCAGACCAACTCTTTAAAGTAGAAGGGTTAAAAATATTAGCCATTGCGGATATAAATGAGGAAAGACTTAAGTTTATCCAGAAGAAATACAAGATACCTTATGCCTATACGGATTATCATGATCTATTAAAGAGAGAAGATATTCAGGTGGTAATGATAAACTTGCCTCAGCACATGCATGTAACTGCCTCAGTAGAAGCAGCAGAAGCAGGTAAGCATATTTATGTGGAAAAGCCTCTGGCTATAAGTCTAAAAGATTGTCGCACCATTATAGAGGCAGCCAATAAAAACAGGGTGAAGTTGTGCGTAGGACATCAGAGAAGATTCATCAATGTGGAGAGGAAAGCCAAACAACTAATAGAGGAAGGTTACTTGGGAGAAATCTTCAAAGTACGGGCTATAGCCTGTTGGTGGGAAGACCTGATTAATCAACCCCGGGAATGGTTCAGAAAATTTGAGATAGCGCTTGGAGGCCCCTTGATGAGATGGGGTGTCCATAAGACGGATACCTTAAGGTTTCTTTTAGAAGATGATGCAGTAAGGGTTTATGCAGAAAAAGACCTCTTTGTGCATAAAGGGAAAGATGTCACCGTAGAAGATAACTGTGTATGTCTCTTTCGATTTAGGAAAGGGACTATTGCTATGCTGGAGGTGAGTGCCAGCCAGTGGGAACCGGGAGAGGGTCTGCCTGGGGAGACTATAGAGATATGGGGAGATAAGGGGACTCTCTGGTATAGACCCTCTACAGGAGAAATGAAGTTATTCTCCAAGGAAAAAGAAACGGATGTCATTCAGGGAGGGAACTTCCTTTATACCAGATATCCTCCTGACCATAAGGAATTTATCCGCATACACAGTGAGTTCATAAAGAGTATCCAGGAAGACCTTCCTGCTCCGGTCACTGGAGAGGATGGATACAAGGCGGTAGAGATGGTTCTTGCTTCTTATCAATCTGCAGAAGAAAATAAAGCCATAAATTTACCTATGGAGGTGAGGGAATGAGAAAGATAAAGTGGGGAGTAATCGGTGCAGGTGGATTTGCTGACAGGAGGAGCATTCCTGCATTAAAAGAAGCTCATAACTCAGAGATAGTGGCTCTTATGGTAAGGACAGAGGAGAAGGCGAAAGCCTTAGCAGAAAAACATGGTGTGCCTAAGTTCTATACACGAGTGGAAGACCTTCTTAAAGATAAGGAGGTGGAGGCAGTATACATTGCTACTCCTGTTTATCTTCATAAAGAACATGTTATAGAAGCAGCAAATGCAGGAAAGCATATACTATGTGAAAAACCTATGGCTCTTAATGTGAAAGAGGGTGAGGAGATGATAAGAGAATGCCAAAAATTAGGAGTTAAACTCATGGTAGCCTACATGAAGAGATTTCATTCCTATCATCAAAAAATAAAACAGATGATAGAGAATAGGGAATTGGGAAAGGTAATACTTACCCGCATCCAGACCCATCTCCAGTATCCTCCTCAACCTGGAGCCTGGAGACAGGACCCTTCTAAGGGAGGTGGTGGTCCCTTAATGGATGTGGGTTCTCATTGTATTGATCTGGCTATCTATTTCCTGGGAGAGGTGGAAGAGGTTACTGCCTTGGTAGGAAACTTAAGCTTTGATTATCCGGTGGAAGATACTTCTACTGTAATATTGAAATTTAAGGAAGGGGCTCATGCTTTGATCGATGCCTCCTTTTCCATACCCTATTATGAAGGAAGGGTAGAAGTTTACGGAACTGAAAGGACAGTCTTATGTAGAAAAACCATGGGACCTTTTACAGAACCGGAAATGAAACTGATAGATGAGGAGGGGGAAAGAATAGTGGAGGTCCCCCCGAATAATCCTTATAAAGAAGAGTTTGAACACTTCGCAGATTGTATCCTTCAAGATCGGCAGCCGGCAATTGATGGAGAAGAAGGATTAAAAAGCCTAAGGATAATCCAGGCAGCCTATAGGTCTTCTAAGGAAGGAAGGAGAGTAAAAATCTGAAAAGAAAGGAGGAGAAAATGGAGATATTCTTGGACACTGCCCGGGTAGAGGAGATAAAAGAGGCTTACAGTTGGGGAATAGTGGATGGAGTTACCACCAATCCTACTCATATTGCCGAGACAGGAAAACCCTGGAGAGAAGTGGTGGAAGAGATATGTAGTATTGTAGATGGTCCTATAAGCGTAGAAGCGGTAAGCACTCAAGCGGATAAGATAATAGAGGAAGCCAGAGAAATATCTAAAATTCATCCCAACATTGTAGTTAAGATTCCCTGCATAAGGGAAGGAATTAAGGCTATGACCGTATTGAGTAAAGAAGGGATAAAGATAAATGCTACTCTAAACTTCTCCTTAGGACAGGCAATTCTGGTAGCCAAAGCAGGTGCCACTTATGTAAGCCCCTTTGTGGGGAGACTGGATGCCATTGGTGAGGAGGGAATGGAACTGGTAAGGAATATCAAGACCGTTTATGAGAACTATGGATACAAAACTAAGATAATAGTCTCTGCAGTCCGTCATCCCATACATGTTCTGAAGGCTGCTCTGATAGGTGCAGATGTGGTGACTATGAGATTTGCAATACTTAAACTCCTCTTTGAGCATCCTCTTACAGATATTGGTCTGGAAAGGTTTCTTAAAGATTGGGAAAAAGTGCCTAAGTAAGTATCCTTTTTCTAAAAAAGGAGGTGTTAGATGTTTAATCGAGGAGAAGAGATAAGGAAACTTCTTAAAATGACCCCTGAGGAGATGCTGGAGAAGGCAAAAGGGAGATTGGAGATTGTTCCCACTCTGGATGACCTGCACCAACACTTTGCCGAATCTATAGCCAACGAAATTGAGGAGAATAATAAAAAGAATCAGCCTACAAAGTTGATCCTACCTGTAGGACCCACTGGTCAGTACCCCATTCTCTGGAAGATAATAAACGAAAGGAGAATTAGCCTTAAAAACTGTTACTTCTTCTTTATGGATGAGTATGCTGATGATAATGGCTATGCTCTTCCCAAAGAGCACCCTTTAAGTTTTAAAGGAGAGATGGAGGAACTCTTCTTCAAACACATTGACCCTGAACTCAACATTCCTCCTGAACAACTTATTTTCCCAGACCATCTCAATCTACAAACTTTAAAGAGTAAGATTGAAGAGGTAGGAGGAATTGATACATGTTACGGAGGAATAGGTATCCATGGTCACGTGGCTTTCAACGAGCCAGAACCTAATGTATTTAACTCCCAACCCCGTATGGTTTATCTAAACGACTTCACCATTACTATAAATGCTATAAGAGCAGAGGTGGGAGGAGACCTTGTCAACTTCCCACGCAAAGCCATAACCTTAGGATTTCAGCAGATTTACAATGCTCGCCGGGTAAGACTTTACTGTCGTAATGATATTCCGGGAATTGACTGGGCTAACACAGTGCTGAGGCTGGCAGTCTTTGGTACTCCTGGAGATGACTATCCGGTAACCTACCTTACCCAGCATCCTGATTATAAAGTAATTACAGATAGAAACACTGCTGCAGTACCCAGATTCATACTGTAGGCAGAAGATAAAGTGAAAAATGCAAAATAAGGTAAGAGTAGGAATTATTGGATGTGCCCCGGGCATATGCAGGGAACATATAAAGAATCTTGCCCAAATAAAGGAAGCAGAAATAGTTGCCCTGTGTGATATAAATGAAGACCATCTCCAGGAAGGAGCGAAGTTATCAGGAGCAGAACCTGACCTTTTTAAAGATTGGGAGAAACTTATAAAGAGAAAGGATATAGAGGCAGTAGTTATCTCCACCCCTAACTATCTTCATAAAGAGATGAGTATGGCTGCTTTAGAAGAAGGAAAGCATGTATTCTTAGAAAAACCCATGGCTCCTACCATTGAGGAGTGTAACGAAATAATCAAGAAAGTGGAAGAGACAGGATTGATCCTTCAAGTGGGACTGGAGTATAGATACAGTCCCATATTCCGCCAGATGAAGAAAATAACGGAGAGAGAACTGGGAAAAGTGGTCTTTCTCTGGTGTAAGGAATTCCGGGGTGATTGGAAAGTTCTTTACCCTGAGGACTGGGAAAAGGATAGAAGAGAGAACTGGAGGCTGAAGAAGACTCTCTCCGGAGGCTCTCTGGTAGAGAAAAACTGCCACCATTTTGACATCTTCAACTGGCTTACTGAATCGATGCCTCTCAGAGTAGCTGCCTTTGGAGGAATTGACATATACAGAGATGGGAGGGATACTCTGGATAATGTATGGGTAATTGAGGAATTTAAGGATGGACAGAGAGCCTCCTTAGGACTGTGCCTCTTTGCCCATACTCCGGAATCCCGTGATAATTTAGAGATAGGAGTTATTGGAGAAGGAGGAAGGGTGGAGGCTTATGTAACAAGAGGAGAAATCTGGTTCTGGAGCAAAGAAGGGGAATGGGAAACAGTTTATGTGCGAGAAAGTACTCGAAAGAAGCCAGGACATTCAGGTGCACCAGAGGAGATGAGAGCCTTTATCCAGTGTGTAAGGGAGAAAAAGAGACCCTTTGCAGATGTATATGTGGGAAAAATGAGCATTCTTCCTGCTGTAGCCGGAGAGAAAGCGGTGGAAGAAGGAAGAATAGTATATATAGAGGAAATGGATGATAAGTGAGCAGTGAGAGGGTTAGTTTCCCTTTTGAGAAAGGGATAAGATTTGAATGTCTTAAAAACTGTGCTCTCTGCTGTCATTTCAAAGTAGAAGTTTCACCCCAAGAAGCAGATAAACTCCCCAAAGAATCACTGGTAATAGAAAAAGGGAAAAGATTCTTAAAAAGGGTGGGAGGAAAATGCATATTTTTAAAGAATTCTCTCTGTAGCATATATCCTTCCAGACCTCTTCTCTGCCGATTATACCCATTCCTGGATGATACCCTGTTCTCTCCAGGGATGGATATAGATTTAACCTGTCCGGGAGTAGGAGAAGGGAAATTTTTTCCTGTGGAGGAAATTTACTCACTCCGGGAGAGAAAAACTTTTCCTCAGATAGAAAAAATCAAGAAAATTCTCCTCCAACGAGGAATCTATTCCTCCCCTGATGAGTCCAGAGAAAGGGTAAAAAATTGGCTGGCTTCCTCCCCTCTGGAAGAAGAACTCGCCCACTCCCTTCATCGCTTAAATCTTAAAGTTTACCTCTCTGAGGAACTCCCTCTCCCTATCTGGGGGACTATTAAAAAAGGGAAAAAGGTCATTCTTTATAAAATGGAGGTTAAAAAAGAGGGAATTTCCCTTTCTCCCTTCTCCTCTTTCTTTCCATGGACTCAGATCAAAGAGGCAGAATTAAATACAGAAGGGTTTAAAGAAATAAGAAATTATCTGGATATAATGCTCAAGAGACAGTTCCCTTTCCGGCTTGTTTTTTATAGATCCCTGATTTCTCCCCTACCCCTTAAAACCGGTGACCTATATGAAGAATTCTTTCGAAAAACTGCTCTCACCTTATATATACTGGCTAAAGCGATAGGGGCAAGAGAAGGGAAAAGGGCAGGGAAAGAAGAAGTTAAAGAGGCTATAAGAGTTCTGGATGCACCTTTAAGGCAAAGATGTCAGGTGCAATTTATCTTTTAACACCCAGAAGGGAGATAAAACACCCTCCTCCTCCACCACCTCCTCCACCTCCAGTAACTGTTTCCGGAGTAGCAGAATCAGTATCCGAACTTACCCCTCCCTCTTTTAAGGTACACTCCAGAACATAGGTATACTTTATGCCATTTCTCAACCCTGTATCGGTATAAGTCCTGTAACAATCCTCTGCATTTTCTATATTCACCGATTCAGAGACGATAGTATTCTCATGAGTTCCGTCAGCATCTTTATAAGAGCGGGTGATAGTGTAGGAGGTTGTGTTATAAGGAATTATATAGTAAAGGGTAATTTTTTTATCCCCAGGGCGGGCATCAAGTTGAGCGGATGTAGGAGGTTCAGTAGTCTCCAGAGCAGGACCAGAAGGGTCTACTATTACTCCATTAGCCAGACCATCTGCATCTCCTTCTCCTCCATCGGTAAACTGTAAGATTACCTCAGTACTGGGTAACTCATCGGAATTTACAATAGCAGAGTCAAACAGAGAGTAATTACCGTTCTGTAACTTATACCAGTGGTCATTGGGGAAGAAAGGAGTAGGTAAGGTGAAGGTAACCTGGACTGCTCCACCTTCTGTAACCCCTTCTAAACGAAATGTGTACATGCCGTAGGGGAAATCATAGATAGAGAGGGGAAGGTCGGTTTCCGGATAAACCAGAGTAAAGATACCTTCCTCAGAGGATAGATGGATAGGAGAACCATTTACTTCTACCGTGCATCCTGAGGAATCAGGGAAGGCTATTCCTGGATAATCTCCTCCTGCCTCTTCCTTACTTTTAGTAGTGAACTGAAGCCATTCAGACCACTCTGACCAGGCTCCTTTATCATCCATATATCTTACTCTCCATTCATACGTGGTAGCAGGATTCAGCATTCCCAGACGAACCTCATAAGTATGGGAACCAGGGACCTGATACTTCTCTATTACCATAATCCCAGTATCCTCCTCAGAAAACTCTCTAATCTGCCAGAGGGAGGCAAAGTGTTCATCTCCGTTAGGGTCAGAGAAAAGGGAGGCAGTAAGAACGGGGGATAAACTTGTCCCTGTTGTAGAAGGAGAAATACCAGCAGGTCTATCCGGAGGGTCGTTCTCAGTTCCTATGAAATCTTGCGTTTTCTGGGGGTCTGCTGGAGTGAGTTCCACAGAAGCACTCTCAGGGGTAAAAGTGTACCCTGATTTACTGGGAGTAACTGTGTAATCACCTTCAGAGAGTCCGGTAAATTCATAGTATCCATCCGAATTGGTAAGAGTTTGTGCTGTTACCTCTCCAGTAAGGTTTATTTGAACATCAGGAATAGGATTGTCAGAGGAATCTTTTATATGTCCAGAAATCTTATACTGTCTACCAGTAAAGTTTACTTCTTTCTGAGGCTCATCCTGAGTAAGAGTCACATCTTGAGAAGATGGAGTGAAGACATACCCAGCCTTTTCAGGTGTTACTGTATATGTCCCAGCAGAAAGGTCAGTAAATTCATAATACCCTGAACCATCTGTCTGAGTGGTTCCTGTACCATCACCACTTAAGGTTATAGTTACATTTGGTACAGGGTTATCATTATCATCTTTTACAGTACCTGATATCTTATACTCAGGAAGAGCAGTAGAGACAAAGTCTACTCCTGTTACATCTCCCGTGGTCACCTCCACTGTTCTGGAAGAAGGTGTGAAAGAGTATCCCTCCAGAGAGGGGGTAACTGTGTAGGTTCCTGGCTCCACCCCATGGAAAGCATAGGTTCCATCTGCCTCTGTCACCACAGTCTGAAGAACTGCTCCATCCTGCTCCAGAGTTACCCATACCCCTACCTGAATGTCTCCAGTAATCTGTCCAGAGATAGTAAAGGCTACCCAGGTAGAGGTAAAGTTTACATTCTCCTTATTACAATTATCTATCACCACTTCTTGATTGGGAGGGCTGAATACATATCCTTCTTTGTAAGGGGTAACTAAGTAAGTTCCATTAGCCAGTCCCGTAAATTCGTAGTATCCTTCAAAATTGGTGGTGGTGGTATCCTCTTTAGCACCGCTTAAGTTTATAGTTACCCCTTCCACCACATCTCCAGATACCTTCCCAGAAATTTTATAAGAAGGAACAGAAGTAATGGTGAAGACTCCTAAATCTGAGTAATCCACATCTAAGGGATTCCCTAAGGGGTCAGAAACAATTATCTCGCTGAACCATAGTTGAGAGGTATCCCCCGGATTGGCTGTAGCCTCTACATCAAAGAGTACACTGAGTATGGAACCAGTCCCCGGAGGTATATTCCCTCCACCAGTATGGTAAAGGAGGATATGAACCACACTATCTGAGGGAGTAGATTCATCAACTGTATAAGAGACCGTATAGGTTGAAGTTCGGGTGGTAGTCTGGACACCATCAGAGGAAGGTACATGAATGCCTATAGTGGAGTCGTAATGTAACCAGAACTCCATGGAACCCACAGTTACAGAATTATCCATATCTATAGATACAGAATTACCGGAAGTTCCAGGTAAGCCACTTCCATCTCCTATGAAAATTACTGCATCTTCTCCTCTAAGAGTGGAAAACCCTAAGGAGATAAAAATTCCCAAAAGTATTATCAACCCGACTTTTGTCTTCATACTCTCCTCCCCTTTATTTTCTTTTTATTCAATTCCCAATATACGATTTATAAGAAGTTGCAAATCCAGAACATTGTACTTCCCATCATTGTTGAGGTCCCCTGACCAGTTCATATAGGAGTCAATGGGCAAATTATCATTTTCTGGCCACTCACTATAGAGGATTCTATTTATCAGAAGTTGAAGGTCCAAAATATTATAAATCTCATCTCCATTTATATCCCCCCTGTACTCAGCCATCTCACCACCCAGTGTATATAGGGAGAGATGCGGAACTTTAAAGATTATTATTCCTTTACGGTAAAGATTTACAAAATCTTCTACTTTCTTCCAGCTTCCAGTATCTTTATCCCAGTAATAGGGGGTTATACTCTTGGGAAGAATTCCTTCTATCTCACTTATCCAGTAAGGTATTCCTACTTTAAAGTGATGCTGGAGAGAAAGATTAGAACCTGCTCCTTCTAAGGAAAAGTCTCTATAAACTTGCAGGTCAGTCACCCCAGGATAATCCTCGGAGAGGTCTCTCCCTACCCCTGATTCTCCTTTTATAGTGATAATCATAGTATCTTGCTCTTCTATCTCACCCAGAGGGAAAACACACTGGGTACCTTCAAATAGGTAAGTCCTCAGTATCTCATCAGTCTTTACCTTAACCCTCTGCTCATGCTCACCTTCAGGATTATTCCCTTCTCTTATATCTGGTCCACTCACCTCATCACTCCGATTATCTACAGTAACCCAGATAACCGGGGATTCCGTACCGTCACTTGCCACAGCCCGGATAAAGTAAACTCCAGGATCCACATGGCCTGGAATTTCAGTAACATTCCATATCGCAGAGTAAGGATAGGAGAAGGCTACCCCAATTCCTCCTTCCACCCAGTTAGTGCCATCCTTAGAGTAATCAAATCTCACCCACTCCACATCAGGAATATTTACCTCTGCTACCACACTAACACCAGTCCCCTTAACCACTTTACCAGGAGGAGGTTGAAGTATACTCAATGAGGATGGTCCTGAGACTTCTATCCACCAGGATTTTATATCCTCCAGCCCATTTCCATCAGTAACCCTTAATGTAGGAGAGTAATAACCGGGTAAATTATAGGTATAAGTGGTACTACCACCTTCGGTAGAGACCCAATCCCAGATGCCATCTCCCTCAAAATCCCATTCCCACTTTACTATATCTCCACCACTCTCATCGTTGAAACTTACCTCTAAAGGTGGAGTTCCAGAAAGAGGGGTAACAGTAGCCTCAGCCACAGGTGGATTAAGGGCAGCAAAAACTCTTATACTCACCAATCCAGTATCTGCCAGACCATCTTCATCAGTAACTTTCAAAATTGCCTGATACAGACCGGGAAGTCGATAAGTGTAGGAAGTATTACCGGTGGAAGAAGAGACCCAGTCATAAATGCCATCTCCATCAAAATCCCATTCATAAAGAGCAATAACTCCATCATCACTACTGCCATCAGCTCTGAAATTTACGGTTAGAGGAGCCTCTCCTTGAACAGGATAGGTATTCTCTGTAGAGGCTACCGGAGGCTGAAGTCCTGAAGGTGAGGTTACTTCCACCACCGTACTACCCTTTCCATAATATCCTGCCTCATCAATCACGATAAGCGAAGGATGGTATACTCCCGGTGCCTCATAAGTATAATATACAGAAGTATAACTCCTGCTTTTATGGTCTATTACCCCATCGCCCTCAAAATCCCACAGATATTCATGAATATCATTAGTAGAGGACAGGCGAGCAGTAAAGAAGACAGAAAGAGGCGCTTCTCCTTCATCAGGGTTCGCATAGACAGTAACTTGAGGAGTTTGTGCTACTTCATTTACTGTAACTATCACCTCATAGGTAGCGGTAAACCCATCATCATCGGTAACTCTTAAAATCGCATGGTAGTTGCCAGGAATATGGAAGATGTAGGAAACATTACCTGTAGAAGTAGAAATCCAGTCCCAGATTCCATCTCCATTAAAGTCCCATTCGTACTTAACAATTCTTCCATCGTAATCTATAGCATCCACTAAGAAATTAATACTCTCGCCAGCATTTATTGTAGCCGTGGAAGGAGTAACCGAATTTATCACTGGTAAACGTGTAGCCAGATAAAGAGAACCAGGAGAGTAAGAGTAAATGGGATCATGGTAAGGGTCTTTTATCTCTCCCAGCACATAGTAGTATCTCAATTTTTCCATCCCCGAGAGGTCCCAGGAGAAACTACCTCCACTTCCATCTGCATCCTCACTCAGCCCTTCTGCAATCACCCCCCAGGTAATGCCCTTTTCTTCCTCTGTATTGTTACTCCGGTCTGTATCCAAGTCCCAGTAAAGATTAATAGTGGCATCATCATCAGGATCAAAATCTTCCCAAGTTATAAGGAAAGGAACATCACAGGTGGTAGTATCACCAGGCTCAGGAGATAGCAACTGTAAGGAAGGTGTTCGATTAACTATTAAAGTCCCTGGACTATAAGAAGAAACAGGTGGATTCACTCCATCATCTATAACTGCCCTTATGTAGTATTCTCCAGAAGGAACATTACTAAGATCCCATTCATAAGCATCATTCTCATCATCCTCCATAAGGAGAGGGGTATCCGTCTCATCCCCCTCGTCAATTTTGGTCTCCCCATTGGCGGGATTCATATCCACATCGTAGTAGAGGGTAATCTTAGCATTATCTCCATTATCCTCATCTTCCCACATTATAGTGAAGGAAGTATCCGCTACATTCATACCTCCCATAACCTCTCCCGTTCCCCAACTCTGAGGATGCTGGACCCAAGGCTCACCGTAATTCTCCAGTTCATACTGAATTACTCGAGGCTGAGTATACTGGAAGACCTCAGTCACACTGAGATTTCCATTACTATCAGCATCTGCAGGACCTGGAGTGGTAATCCCCTCTGGGCTCCATCCTCCAGATTCCAGCAAGAAGTAAGTAAAGACACCGTGTTCCAGGAAGAAATCTTCAAAACCTGTCTCATCAGCAGATGTAGCTGCCAACACCACACATCCTGGAATTTCGTAGAGGTCTTTTGATCTTACTCTAAGGAGGTCTTGAGCCATCCCGTCCGGGGAGGAGACTTGAGGAGAAGAAACACCCGGAATATTGAAGAACTTACTGGTAAGTCCTTCAGTTAAAACCCTGATCATTCCTCCACTGTAACAAGTATCCAGAATTACAATGGGATTGGGTAGAGCAAAAATCCAAGAACTTAATTCATCATCTCTAATGGCGGTAGATAAATCATAAGTCATATCATAGGGACAAATATATTCATCGTAACCATCATCTTCATCTATAGGCTCCTCATCAGGGCCATTTGTCCCGTGTCCAGAGAAGAAGAAAATGGTAATATCTTCAGGAGAAGCATTCTCCGCCATCCACTGAATAGCAGAACGTATACCTTCCTTAGAAGCCTGTGCATCAATAAGAAGCATTATATGGTCTTCAGGAACTCCATAGGCTAAAAGTACTTCTTTGAAATCTCTGGCATCATCATCAGTAAATTCCAAGTCATTTATATTCTCATAATCTGCCACTCCAGCCACTACAGCCCAGTAATTTACTCCTGAAGGAACCGTCTCCCACAGATTCCTCTGCCCACCTGCAGAAGGAGTGAGGAGAGTTATAGAGGGAGCATGGTTTATTACTAAAGGAATGGGAGAGTACCGATATTGAGGAGGATTTACTCCATCATCAATCTCTGCATAAATGTAGTAAACTCCTCCCATAATTTCGGTAGTATCCCAGGTATAGGAGTTATCTCCTGGACCATCAGGGTCTTCCTGTATACCGGAGGTAATGAGTGTCCCATTGAATCCTGTATCATCATTATCGTAATAAAGAGAGATAGTAGCATCATTATCTGGGTCAGAATCTTCCCAATTTATGGTAATAGAGGTATCTGCAAAATTACCTCCCCAGAATTTATTCTTATCCAGAAGTTCTACTTCTGAGACATCTATTATATCCTCACCTTCCTCATACAATCCATCTAAGTTCTTATCAAAGTAACGAAGGTTAGAATTCTCTCCTTCCATAAGAATAGGTGCCCCTCCCCCAGGAGTATCTCCATGCTGGAGGAGCATCTTGTCCACTCCTTGAGTATATATCCCATCTCCATCTTCATCCAAGAACAGGTCATCCCCTTCTGAGTAATTACCAGATGAATCATTATCCAGTATATAGAGAGAATCTGAAGAAGCAAATTCATTTAGGTCTGCTCCCAGAACAATATTGTCCAGAGCGTTAGTCCCCATACGGATAGATATACTTCCATCTGCATCTATGATTCTATCCTGTGGAGAAATCCAGGAGATCTCAGGTATATAATTCTTTACACTCACAGGGTCACTGTAGGGAGTATAGAGAGGTGGATTAACCCCATCGTCGATTACTAAATAAAGGTAATAGGTTCCCGGAGAAACTCCCGAAACATCCCAGATGAAGTAATCAGTAGCATCCTCATAAAGAGGGACAGTATTTATCAAGGTTCCATCATACCCCATATTATCGGTATCATAATAGATATAAATCATAGCGTTATCATCAACATCTTCTACATCCCAGGATATTAGAACCTCTCCATACTGGTCACCTTCAGGAACATTAAGAGTATTAAAAGAGGGGGCATGATTCACATAAAGGGGACCACTATAAGTGTAAACGGGAGAATTTATGTGGTCCCATATCTTAGCCAGAATATAGTAGGTTCCTGAGGAAAGGTCAGTAATAGGGAAAGGACTGGAAGCATCCCAGATGTAATAATTTTCATCATTCTCATTTATCCCTGTGACAATCTGGGTATATCCATTGCTCATATCGGTGTCTGTATCATAGTAAAGGGTAATTTCTGCGTTATCATCCGGATCGGAATCTTCCCAAGTTATGGTGAAGGAAGTCTCTCCCTCTGGGTTAAAGACTGCCCCACCGGAAGGGGGATTGGTAATGGTTATGGAAGGGGGAACATTACCTTGAGTAGAACAGAGAATGGGGGAAGTGGTTATGGTTTTCTGCGAAGACATGTTGGAGAAACGTATCCAAGTAGGAAGAATATATGCCTGGAACTGATCCCCTGGAGTCATACCCGCTGTCCTAATAACCAGGAAGAAATCTGCTCCTACATTCTCTCCTTCATCTGTATCAGGGATGTCTTGAGGAGTATCAAAGGTAAGGGTAACAGTATTTGGTCCTTCCACACCCCAAACCGGGGGAGATTCTGGACTGAGAGGCACAGGTATATCTTCGGAATCAAAAATCCCCTCTACTCCCGCACCATCATTGTCTCTATAAAGAGCCACACCACTGGTAAGAGGGTCAGTGCTTAAGGGTAAAAGATCTCCGGTGGTAAAACCTCCCAGGTCTTCAAATCCTACGGTTAGGGAAATAAAGGAGAGATTATGGTAATTGTCGGTAAGATTTAGACCTATAATGGAGTAAGGACCAGAGTTTGGGTAAACCTGATTCCCAAAGGTAGAGGTCTCATCCGTAAGAAGAGTACGAACATTTGCCTTTAAAGTATTTGTGCTTAAGGAGTCGTTAGCATTGGAAGGACCAGAGGTAAAAGTTACTCCATCCTTTTTAATAAAAGCATGAAATTCAGTCCCAAAATTTATCTGCTTACTGGTTCGAACTACTACAAAAAAGTCAGAACCATTGTTAGAATCCTCGTCTGGTATCTCTTCTCCCGAAAGGGAAGATAGAATAACGAAAGAACCCTCACCATCGGAATCCCATACTGGAGGTTGAATGTTAACCAGAGAATCTATTCCTGGATCAAATAGACCATTATTATTACTATCCCGCCAGAGACTCACCCCACTCAAAGCATCTGTTGAGAGAGGGGCTAAATCCCGTCCAGGTTGAAAATTGACTCCCTCAAGATAAACTTTAACCGAAAGAAGTTTCTGTTCAGAACCTCCATCACTTACGTTTATCCCTATCACAGGATAGAAACTCTCTGTATCTACCCAGAGGTAAGGTTGAGGAACCATGTCTGCATAGGTAGTCACTACCACTGAGCCTCCAGTGAGCACGTGAGTGGTGCATTTCTTATATGTCTCACTCTCGTAGTACCAGTTCCATGGGAAAGGATTAGGGTTAGGAGAGAAAATGGCTGGTTGTTGCCAGAGAGTATGGTCAGCGTTCCACATGGGAGAAAAGGTCACTGTAAAATCATCTCCAGTATTGAAGGTGGGTGAGGTGCGAATACATATAAAGTAATCATACCCCAGATTATCCTTGTTCTCAGAGACAGTATCATCTCCTCCTTTGGGGGTATCAATTTTTCCATTGGGACCTGCAGTGATTATGGTAGCATGAGGTGGACAGGTCATAGGATTACCTTGAGCATCCAGGAGGGGTATTAACTGAATATCATCTCCCTGTGCCTCCGTCTCTACTATTCCATTACCCCCATCTTTAATTACGGGACCATCATCTGTAGGAAGAAGTTCATTTATATTCTCCAATACCAAGGTATAAGGGAAACCAGCAAATCCCTGCCAGGATTTATCAGAGATACGCACCACTCGGTCAGGATTTTCTACACTGGGGTCCCAAGGAGGGTCAAATTCACCTGGATGGTCTGAATCTGGTTCATCCCTCCATAAAGTAACACCGCATAGCCACTCCTCATCTTCCTCATCAGTATTTCCGTCTCCATCATCATCCTCACCATTAACCCCATAATCCAGAGCCGCAATATCGGTCATGGTAAAATCTGTATCCTCACCCACATTGGAGAAGTAAAGCCGGATAGTCCCCCAGTTAGCACCCATATTATTCTGGTCTCTTACATTAAAGGAAAAAATGGGAATGGGATTGCTATTAGCAGGAATTTTCTCTCCTTCGTAGGTAAGGTCTTTCACCTCCACAGGGACATTTGAGTAGATTGTTCCTGTGGAACAGATGGAATTTCTGACATTAGCATGAGGATAATTTTTTATCTTTATATCCCCATCCCTTATAAATACCCGGAAGGCATCCCGATAATCAATATATTTGCTGGTTCTTATTACCACAAAGAAATCATCACCTTTATTCTGGGAAGAGGTATCATCATCAGGTATCTCCTGACCGGAGAGAAATTCTAACCAGACATAGTACCCGCCGTTTTTTACCACAGGGTCATTGGGGGTAGGAACATCATCCAGACCACAGTTCCAGAGATGTACCCTTTTTATAGGGATAAAGATATCTTGGGGGTCAAATACTCCTTGGATTCCTGCAGAAGGATTGTCCCGGTAGACAGCCACTCCGGAAGTTATATCATCAGAGAGAGTTGCTAAGTCCGTAGGGGGATAGAAGTGGGAAGTCCCTTCCGAACTCATGTTCTCAAAGTTAATTCTTACAGCATCAAAGGTAAGGGCAGAATCAATAC
The DNA here is from genome assembly GCA_964606225.1 of uncultured bacterium. GTDB lineage: Bacteria > CAIJMQ01 > CAIJMQ01 > JAADFP01 > CAZSGC01 > CAZSGC01. The sequence continues at coordinate 16,386 of CAZSGC010000001.1, forward strand.
TCCCGGGAGCGCCATCGCTCATATTTATACCTATAACAGGGATAGGAGAAGAGGAAGGGTCTAAGAAAGGATTACCAAAGAAAAAGTTATAATCCCCTGCCACATAGGGATGAAAAATTGACTCATACCTATTAGTAACGATTATATCGTTTATCCACAATCTTCCATAGATAGGCTTAGTAATCTGGGAAGCATGAGTCTTCCCACCCCCTCCTGCACCATTGGCTATACCTTCCGGTAATTTATCTATCTCTAATCCATGGGGAGCAAGGGTTACCTGGAAATCATCACCAAAGGAGATACCCGGTTCAGACTGGGGAGGTATACCCACTCCATCATCTCCATCTGTTTTTATACATACCCAGAAATCAATATTTGCCCCATCAGTAAGGGGAAGTCTTACCGCGTCCGTATCGTAAACACTTTCCAGATAAACTCTTACTTGCCAAATAGGGGAATTATAACTCCAAGAGAATCCGTAAGAAACAAGAGTATCTTTTGAAGGGTCAAACACTCCATCACCATCATCCCGCCATACCGTGATTCCATCCTGAGTATTATCCGTCCAGTTTTTCTCCAAATCATCAGAAGCAAACTCTTCATCTCCCAGGTCTTCATCAATCAAACCATCCCCATCGTTATCCACTCCATCCGGTAACTCTTCACCTATAAGAGGGAGTAAAGGAGAATAACCTACATCCTCATCAATCTTTCCATCACCATCATCATCCTTACCATCCAGTTTTTCTTCATCTATCTTCCCATCTCCATCATCATCAGCACCTATCATCTGGGTCTGAATACCAGGAGTTGCTCCCTCATAAAGACACACATCACCCAATGAGTACTGTCCATCTCTATTTACATCTATAAATACCTCATCAATCCCGGGGTCATAAACTCCAGGATTTCCTGCAGGGTCATCTGCCCAGCAGTCATTATCCGGATTGACCTTCCTCACACCCCTTATACCGTGGGAAAGAGAGTAAAAATCTCCTTCCTTAAGAGAAGGGGAGGGAGATGAACCTGTATCTAAACATTCTCCATCCTCGTAAACCCCATCTCCATCTTTATCATAGTAATGCTCATCTATTCCTGGTGTAAAAAATCCATCTCCATTATTATCGTAGAAGTAATTATTATGAAAGTAGTCCGTAGAGATGAAATTAAGTTTTACAGCCTTCAATACCCCTTTCCCTGCCAGTTCAATTCCCAACACAGGGTAATAATCACTCTCTGCAGGAACCACTTCCGGAGAAAATACATAGGCAAGTTTCTGGGAAGAATCTGGCTGGGTGTAGGAATATGCAGGGTAATTGGGCGGGTCAAAAGGATAGTCTTCATTTTCCTTAGAATTTCTTACATAATCTGCTACTGGAGTAACATCTCCTGCCCAATCCACACATCTTATCCAAGGAGTATAGGCAGGGGTAAAAGAGGGCACTCCATCAGGATGGGAAACAGAAACTCCTGAAATTCCCACATAAAACTCGTTGTTGTTTTGAATCCTTTCACTGGTTTCTATTACCAGGAAATAATTCTCTGTAGTGTTCTGAATACTCTGAGTGAAACTGAGATTAACAGTTGAACCAGTAACAGGTGCCCAGGCAATCAGAATATCGTAGGAATCAAAATTATTAGTGTCACCCTGCGACTTGTTATTTCGATAAAAGTAAACATTAGAAATATAAGAAGGGTGAGAAATATATACAGTTATGCCTGTAAAAGTAGCAGGAGCATCAGCAGCATCACTTTCACTTATGGTTAACTTCACCATATCTGTCTTTGCACTTACCGGAACTATACCCTGGTCAGAAACAACAGTGGAAGAAGCACTAAGCCCAGTAATATCCGCTCTGGAAGATAGAGGAACAAGGATGAAGATAAAAAAGAAAGTTAAATATTCCCATTTTTTAATGTTCCACTTTGGACCCATTCTTTCCTCCTTATAGAGGTTTTTAGAGATTATAACCGTAAACATCCCTCATTTCAACTTTTTTCTATCTTAGCCTCCAGTTCTAAATAACCTGGAGTTTTTGTCTCCTTTAGGGTGAGTTCCAAAATATAGAGAGAGGGAGAGAGGTTTTCTAAATAGTAAAGGTAAGATACCACTTCTTTTAAAGTAACTTGAGAAATCTTTATCTCCACTCTCTCTATCTCCTCCTCCCCAGGCAGGGGTCTTATGTATTCAATCTTTTTTTCCAGACGATTCCTACGGGCTAACTCTTCCAGCAAGGTGAATAAGGATTTATCCTGAGAATCCACTCTCTTTACTCCCTTACTCCACTTAATATAAGTTGTTGCTAACTTCCGCATCTCCTCTAAGTCTTTAAGATGGGAAACTATAACTCTATCCAGACGCCTTATTTCTTCTCTCTGAGGAAAGAGGAACAAGAAAAGGTAAAGAATAATAAAAATAATTAGAGAACCAGCCTGGATAAACTGTCGCTCCTTTTTACTCAACTTTCTCTATCTTCCCTTCGATCCGGAAGTGGACTTTCTCTTTTTCACTCTTAGCATTAATAATTTTGACACTGGTAAAGAGGGGAAAATTATTCAGATTCTTTACTATCTCATCCACTCCCCGATAAGAACCGGTTTCTCCTTCTATCTCAAAACTCTTAAGATGTAAACCTATGGCTTTAATCTTCAGATGGGGATCGGGAGGTAGTTCCACACTTATACCCCGCAAGACCTCCAGAAAGGATATTCTCTCCTTTCCCAGAGGTAATCTGGCTTCTTCTTCTTTCAACTTACTTTTAAGTTGATAGAGAGGATTAGCCTTCAAAGGAGAATCAGGGAAAAGAGAGAGATATATATCTCTCATTCTCCCGTCAATAGTCTTAAGTTGTGCTTCCTTTGTCTTCCTTTCCCACCCCACTCGATAGGAGAGAAGAGAAAGGAATACTAAGAAAAGAAGAACAGGAAGTTTTACACTCCATCTTCCTTCTCCAGAAGGAGGAAGAAGATTAAGGCTTCTTTTAATTCCTGTAAGTTGCAGGAAGAATAATTTTTCCAAGGGAGGCAAACCCTTTATTCTTTCTCTCTTCTCCAGAATTTTCCCCTCTTCCTTTATACGGTTTATTATATTTTCTCCCACTTCTCCTTCCACGACAAAAGATATCCCCCCTTCCTCTTTTCCTTTCAAGTTTAAAAGTATAAGATTAAGAACCTCCCCGGAAGCAGGAATCTCTGCAAAATAAGCAGGATTCCCTTCTCTTACTTCCTGGAGAAGTAATCTTCCATCTTCTCCATAGAGGAGAAGTATTCTCCCTTTTACCTTTCTACCAGGAAGGAGGGCATGAAGAAGAAGATGAGTAGAGAGGTAAACTCCGGTTATCTCTATGCCTTCCTCTTCCACTCTCTTGAGGAACTCCAGGAGTCTGGGAGGTAAGACTACGCTCCACACCTTCGCTCCAGTTTTCCCTCTATAAAGGGTAGTAAAGGTAGCATGAATCTCCTCAGGAGAAAAGGGGATAAGAGGTTCCAGGGAATACTTGAGCACCCTCTTTATCTTCCAGGAAGAAGTGAAAGGGAAGAAAAGTTCTCTACCTAAAAGAAGAGGAGGATCCACTATCAGGATGAGACTTCTGGTTTTCTTTTTAAGGTGAGAAAAAATTTCTTCAGAAAGAGTGGTAGGAGAAAAGGGGAACTCTACCTTTTCTCTAATCTTCACCCCTGTTGTAGAGAAATTTACCTTTAAGAATAAGGCAGTCTTCTTTTTGAGATAAAGAATATCCCGCCTTCTCCCCTTATTTAATCTCATCCTCGAACCTTCCAGTATTTTATCTTAAATCTCTCTTCATTTCTCTCCACCACAGCCTCCAGAGCCAGATTTATCTTCCCCACTCTTGCCTCCGACAGTATAGAAAAATAGTGACTGGAGAAAGTAATAAGAGGAGACCTCTTCAATTTCTTTATAAGAGAAGGAGGAAGATAAGGAGATAGGTCTTCCACTCTCCGGAAGGGTTCTTCCTTTCTTACCTCCACTATTTGGCGAATTAATCCTTCCTCTATGAACTCTCTTGAGTAGACCTGTAAAGTGGCTCTTATAATTTCTTCTGGGGCAGTATTTAAGTTTACCTTTCCTCTCCCATAAACGGTTACTAAATCTTTAAAACCCTTCCTGTTTTCTTTCCCCTCCCATATTTCCTTCTTCATACCCTTGACCAGTAAAATTTCTTCTTTAAGCTCTAAGGGTAGATTTTTGCAGGGATATGGTTCCTCTAAGGAGGAATAATACTCATCTTCCGCTCCAGAATTTTCTCCAGTTATGAAGGGAAGCACACAAACCTCTTTATCTTCATCTATCCAGTCAATTAAGGAGGGGACAAGAGTATAACCAATATTTAGGATATCGCAGAGTTCCAGCATCTGTTCAATCCTCTCCCTCCTCTCTTTCCTATCTCTTACCTTAAGGAAATTGGGATTGATTTTACCTTCCTCATCCTCTATCTTTACCTTCACCTTTCCCTGAGAAAAATTTATCTGTTGAGGCTCTGCCCAATTTTCCCCTAACCAGTCACACTCTCTATCCACATCTTCTCTAAGCAATTTGAGGGCCAGATTTATACCTGCATGAGCTATGGAGAGAGCCTGCAGTCTCTCCTTAGAGGAGTCCAGAAGACCAATCTCTACATCCAGAAGGGAGGAATGATGAACTACCAAGGAGGATATAAGCAGGATTAAGAAAAGGGTAAGGATGAGAATAACCCCTCTCTTTTCCTTAGAGTAAAAAGTCAGATTCAGGAACCCCATCTCCCTAAGGGTATCAGAAATACTGTGGAGAACTCTTCCCCACTCTCCATCTCAAGTCTCACTCTTATCTCTCCCGGGAGGGTTTCTTTATCCATCCATTCTTCCTTCCATTCCTTCCCATCAAAATACTCAAACTTTATCTCTTTAACCCCACGCAGCCATACAAACTCTTTTTTCTTTTCCTCCAGAGCAAGAAAAGGCTCTTCTCTACGCATTAGAATCCCACCGTTTTCTCCATAATCCAGGTAATAAGTGAGTTTAACTGCAGGATAGCGAGAGAAGGCAATAGAGGGGGAGAGGGAATAAAAGGTTAAGGAATTTTCTTCTCCTTTAAAAAGGGAGGTAATCCCTTCGGAATTATAGTAAAGAGAAGAAAGTTCCCTTTCCATTCTCTCTAAAACTGTCCTCACATGAAAGTAAAATTCTCCTTCCCTCTCTACTATTTCTTTGGCTTTAAGAACCTGAAAGTAAGAAGAAGTGAGAGCAATCACGATCAGACCAGATATGGCTATGGCCAGAAGAATCTCCAGAAGGGTAAATCCTCTTCCTTTCAATACCAACTTATCCAGAAGGTCTCCAGATTTATTCGATGATTTTCCCTATCCTTTACCACTATCTCCACCTTCTTGATTCCTTCTTCCTCCTCCACTTTTCTCTCCCAAGGGAAATTCTCCTCCAGTATCCCCTCTTCCTCCTCCACTCTTAAATTCTCTTCTGAAAGGGTAGAGGTAAGAATCTCTCTCCCTCCCCAGAGGAGAAAAGAATAGGAGCGAGTGGCCTCTATAGCCTTCAGGGAAAGAAGATGGGTCTGAAAGATAACCACCATAACCAGACCTATTAAGGCTAAGGCTACCAGCACTTCTATCAGAGTAAAGCCCTTCCTGATTTCTTTATCCCCTCTTTTTAGTCAACTTTATTTCCCCAGAAAGAGACTCCGGAATAACCAGATACTTTGTGCCGGAGGAGGTAATCCATAGTTTAAAAGGCTCTATATATCCTGTTTTTCCTATGCATACCTCTTCCACTTTTTCTCCTTCTTTCTCCAGTTTAAGAGTAATCTCTTCCGGTAACCTCCTTCTTATAAGGAAACTTTCTCCTTTTCTTATCCCAAACTCCCTTTCCCCTTGGACAAAAAAGTAGTAGTCAGTATTCTCCTGATAGGCTTTCCAGAGATAAAGATGGAAGAGAGAGATTATCTCTTTACCTATCTTCTCTGAAGTTTGGGGAGAAAGATTCTCCGGCAAACGAAAGAGCACCAGTCCCAGTACTACTCCTATTACCGCCATCACCATTATAATCTCTATGAGAGTAAATCCCCTCGCTTCACTCAATCTCCCAGGATTTAATATCCGCATCAAAACCTTCCCCTCCTTCCACTCCATCTCTTCCGTAGGAGATTATGTCATAATCCCCATGAAGACCTGGACAGATATAGATATAAGGATTTCCCCAGGGATCTAAGGGCACCTTCCCCCCTTCCAGATACCCTCCTTCTCTCCAGTTTTGAGGGATTTTTCCTGTGGTAGGTTTTTCCACCAGTGCCTCCAGCCCTTGTTCTGTAGAGGGATAAAAGCCATTATCCAGTTTGAAGAGTTTAAGAGCAGTCTCAAAATTCTTTATTTGAAGTTTAGCCTTCATCCTTCTGGCTTCCTCAGGTCGGTTCATTATCCGGGGTACCACCAAGGTAGCCAGAAGCCCCAAGATTACTACCACCACCAGCACTTCAATCAGGGTGAAACCTTTTCTCCTCCTCATCTTACCTCCTTTCTTCCCCATATAACCCTATCTACTCCCTGATAATCCTTTATTATCCCTATTTCAGTAAATCCATTCTCTCTCAACAGTTTCCTCACTTTAAATGCCTTCCCCTTACCCATCTCCATAACCAAGTATCCGCCCTTCTTTAATGCCTTTCTACCCTCCCTTACCAGAAGACAGTAATAATCCATACCTTCCTCTCCCCCATACCAAGTCTGAACAGGTTCCCAGAAAACGGAGGGAGAAAGGAAGGGAATCTCTTTTCTTGCCACATAAGGAGGATTGGAGACTATGAGGTCAAAATCTTCTTTAAATACTCTCTCAGAAAAGATTTCCCTCATATCTTTGTGAATAAAGGTAGCCTTTCCCTCCACACTCCATCTCTTAGCATTATAGAGAGAGACCTCAACAGCCTGCTCTGAGATCTCTACTCCCAGAACCTGAGCAGGAGAAAACCTGGCTAAGGTTATAGATATGTTTCCCGCTCCACTTCCTGCTTCCAAGACTCTGACTCTCTTTCCTCCTATAATCTTAAGAGCAGTATCCACAAGAATCTCTGTCTCTGGGCGGGGTATAAAGACCCCTTCCTCAAGAAAAAAGTCCAGTCCATAGAAATTAGACTTCTTAATGAGATAGGGGAGAGGATAGCCCCTTCTAATTTTTCGCACACCTTCAAAAAGTAAGGAAGCCTTTTCCTTCTTTACCTCTATTTCCGGGAAAGCATAGAATTTTTCTCGGGGAATACCTAAAAGTTCTTCCAGGAGAAAATCCACTTCCAGCCTCTCTCTTACCCCTTCTCCCCTTTCTTTATAAAGAGAAACCCGGAGTTCCCCTATCCTCATTTTTTTCCATACTCTTTTCCTTTACCTTCTCTATCACTTCTTCCAGATCCCCATCCAGTATTTCTCTCAGACGATGAAAGGAAACATTTGCCCGGTGGTCAGTAACTCTATTTTGAGGGAAGTTGTAAGTTCTTATCTTCTCGCTTCTCTCCCCGGTTTTAATCTGAGATTTTCTCTTAAGAGCAATCTCTTTCTCCTTCTTTCTTCTTTCTAAATCCAAGAGTTTGGCTTTGAGAATCCTTAAAGCCCTTTCTCTGTTCTTATGTTGAGACCTCTCATCCTGGCAACTTACCGTAATTCCAGTAGGGAGATGGATTATCCTCACTGCAGAGTCTGTCACATTCACATGTTGCCCACCGGGTCCGGAAGCACGGAAAAACTGAATCTTTAAGTCCTCCGGTTTTATCTTCACTTCCACCTCTCCTACTTCCGGCAGTACAGCTACCGTGGCTGTAGAGGTGTGAATCCTTCCTCCAGATTCAGTTACCGGTATTCTCTGAACTCTATGTACTCCACTCTCATACTTCAAATTATCCCAGGCGTCCTTCCCTTCCACAGCAAATACTATCTCCTTGAATCCACCAAGACCTGTAGGATGAGAGTTCATTATCTCTATCTTCCATCCCTTTTTCTCAGCAAATTTTGTATACATCCGGAAGAGGTCTCGAGCAAAAAGAGCTGCCTCCTCTCCCCCTGTACCTGCTCTTATCTCCATAATTACTGGACCACCTCCCTTAGAGGAGAGCCGGAAGAAAGATACAATCTGGGAAAGTAATTCTTCCTTTCTTCCCTTTAACCTCTCTATCTCCTCCTTAACCAGATCTTCCCATCCTTCCTCCTCTTTTAACTCCTCCACTTCCTTAATCTCTTCTTCTATCTTTTTGAATTCCTCCCAGGTGTTTACGATTTTCTTCAAGCGAGAAATTTCCCGAGATAAAAAGAGTAACCTCTCCTTATCCTGTAGAGAGGATATACTCTCCAGTTCTTTGAGATACTGCTGGTAATCTTTCTTTAGCCTTTCCAGTTTATCTTCAAACTCTTCTATCCCATCTTTACTCTTTCTTCTGGGCGTATCTCCTGCGGAATTTCTCCACTCTACCTGCAGTATCTATAATCTTTTCTTTCCCAGTATAAAAAGGATGACAATGGGAACATATCTCCACTTTAATATTCTTCCGAGTACTCCTAATCACCACAGAGTTTCCGCAGGTGCAACTTATGGTGGTTATCTCATAAGGGGGATGAATACCCTTTTTCATTTTAAACCTCCTTTATATTCAGAGACTTCAAGAATTCCTTATTACTCTTACTCTTCTGAAGCCTCTGGATAAGAAGTTCCATCTTCTCCACCAGATTCAGACTGGAGAGAGCCTTCCTAAGTAGCCATATTCTCTTCAAATCCTCTGCATCCAGAAGAAGTTCTTCATGACGGGTTCCCGAGCGGTCAATGTCAATAGCGGGAAAGATTCTCTTATCCACCAGGCGTCTATCCAAAATCAATTCCATATTCCCGGTTCCCTTAAATTCTTCAAATATCACATCATCCATCCGACTACCTGTCTCTACCAAAGCGGTGGCAATTATGGAAAGGCTACCACCCTCTTCAATATTTCTGGCTGTTCCAAAGAATATTTTGGGTTTTATCAAAGCATTGGAATCTATTCCTCCAGAGAGAAGTTTACCACCGGGAGGCATGATGGCGTTATGGGCTCTCGCTAACCGGGTTATAGAATCCAAAAGTATAACTACATCCTCACCATTCTCCACCAATCTTTTAGCACGATTTATTACAATCTCCGCCACCTCCACCTGCCTCTCTGGAGGTTCATCAAAGGTGGAACTTATCACCTCTGCCTTTACTGACCTGCGCCAGTCCGTTACCTCTTCCGGTCTTTCTCCTATAAGAAGAACGATCACCATTACCTCTGGATGGTTAGTAAGAATAGCCCTTGCTATCTTCTTAAGAAGCACGGTTTTTCCTGCCCGGGGAGGAGAAACAATGAGTCCTCTCTGCCCTTTCCCAATGGGGATGAGCAAGTCTATTATTCGGGTAGAGATTTCCTGAGGATCGTGTTCCAAACAGAATCTGGGCTGAGGAAATATAGGGGTTAAATACTCAAAGGACTTCTTATCTTTAGTTTCTTCCGGAGGGAGGAGATTTACCGCCTCTATCTTAACCAGAGAGGGATACTTCTCCACATCCCGAGGAGATCTCACTATACCTACAATATAATCCCCGGTTCTCAGTCCCCATCTCTTAATAAGGGAGGGAGACACATAAATGTCTTCGGCGGTGGGCATGTAATTGGAATCCCGCGACCTCAAAAACCCAAAACCTTCAGGTAAGACCTGAAGAATACCCTCGCCTATTTTGCCACCATTCCTTTCTACCAGTGCTTTCAAGATCGCCAATCCAGTTAACTCTTTCTTCCTTTTCCCTCTAAGAGGAGAAATCCCTATTTCCTTAGCCATAGATTCAAGTTCCTTCCACCCTTTCTCCATTAGAGTCTTAAACTCAGGAATTCTTTGAGTGGTCAACTCATCCATTTTCTCTCCCTCCCTTTTTAAGATTTCTCCAAATTTTTTTTACCTGCTGGAAGGTTTCCTCTAAGGTACCTTGATTATCCACCACCCAGTCTGCCTTCTTTTCTTTAATCCATAGAGGAATTTGAGACTGGATTCGGGCTCTGGCTTCTTTTTCATCCAGACCTTTCTCCAAAAGAGCACCCAGCATCTTCTCCTCAGATCTCTTTACCACCACCACATAATCAAACATATTCTCCCACCCTTTCTCATAAAGAAGAGGAATCTCACAAACTACTATCTGGGAAGTCTCTTTAAATTTTTCTTTAATTTTATAGATCTCCTTCTTCACTTCAGGATGGAGAATACTCTCCAGTTTCTCCCTTAAACTCTTGTTCCGGAATATTATCTTTCCCAACTTTCTCCTATTGATCTTTCCTCCTTGAAAGACATCATCACCAAAAATTGCCCGGATCTCTTCTCTCTTTTCTTCCAGTTTGGAGTGACAAATTTCATCTGCATCCAGACTTAAAGCACCCAATTTCTCAAAAAAACCTCGCACCGTGGACTTACCTGAGGCTACCCCTCCAGTTATCCCCACCAACTTCATGATTTCTTTACAAGAGAGACCCCCCTTCTCCCATCTCCTTCAAGAACCGCTTGAACTCCAGTTTCTCAAAAATGGTAGCCAACTTTTCCCGGTTAAATTCTCTTCTTTTACATCTCTCCCATGAAATACTCAAGGGAACATGGATATCCAAAGTAACCAATTTCTTGCTGGCGAGTATCTGCTCCTTACAAGAGAGGAGTTTCTCCCTTATCTCCTGACTCTCTATTTTATCACAACTGGCAAGAATTTTCTCCACTGGACCAAATTCCTGAATAAGACGCACAGCGGTTTTCTTACCTATACCCGTAACTCCCGGAATGTTATCCGAGGGGTCACCCAAGAGGGCAAGATAATCCGGAATCCGCTCCGGCATAACCCCAAATTTCTCCTCCACCTTCTTCCTATCGTAAATCCCTCCTTTAACAAAGGGATTCCACACATAAATTCGGTCGGTAACTAACTGCAACATATCTTTATCTGGGGTAAGGATAAAGACCCGAAGAAACTCTCTTTGTGCTTTCTTAGCCAAGGTAGCCAGGATATCATCTGCCTCATATCCTTCTACCTCTAAGGAAGGCATCTGGAAACCCTCTATTATCTCTCTGATGTAAGGTAATTGTTTACTCAAATCTTCGGGCATAGGAGGTCTGGTAGCCTTATAAGAAGGAAAGGCGCGATGTCGGAAAGTGGGACCGGGAGCATCAAATCCTATGGCTAAGTACTCTGGCTTCTCTTTCTTAATCAAACTAAGCATCATAGAGGTAAATCCATATATGGCATTGGTGGGAAGTTGGAAGGAGGTAGAAAGAGGAGGAAGAGCATAAAAAGCCCGGTAAATGTAAGAACTACCATCTATTAGGAAAAGTCTACCTCGCATTCACTTTAACCTTAGAAAAGTCTACACCTCCAAATCAGAAAAAGTAAAATCAAAGGATAATGCTTATCCTTCCCTCTCAGGGTAAAGAGGGGCTCCTGTCTCGCTTAAGATTCTTACCGTTATAAATATTACCAGGTTCTTTCTCTCTTTAGTAGAGGATTTTCTCTGGAAGAAGGCTTTTCCAATTACCGGGATATCTCCCAAGAAGGGAACTTTACTCATAACTTCGGTGGTGACATCACTCATTAGACCACCTAAAACCACGGTATCTCCATCATGCACAGTTACATTAGTAACCACATCCTTACTGGTAAATATAGGTATCTCAATATACTGAACCTGTACATGACCTGCTGCATCGGTAATAGTGGAAATAGGAAGTTGTCTCCATCCCTCAATATCACTTACTATGGGCTGAAGGAAGAGCATAACATTTTTAGTAGCCTCAATTATTAAAGGGGTAACATTCAAGATAATCCCCACATCCCTTTCTTCAAATGAGTAACTGTAGGTAGTGGTGGTTCGAGCCTCCGCTCCGGTTCCCGTAGTAGAAGTGGAAGTATCCACATCGGAAACATACTTGATGGTCTTTACAAACCGGATTATAGCTGGTTCGTTATTTATCGTGGTGACCTTGGGAGCGGAAAGAGTCTGCACATCGCTTCTCATAGAGAGAAGTTGCAAGAGGATGGAAAACTGAGGATAGTTAAGGCGAGCATAGGAAAGAGTTAATCCTCCTCCAGGCACAGCAGAAGTAACGGAAGGCACTGCCACTGCACTGATTATTCTTCCCGTAAGGGTATCATAAACCCAGGGTAAAAGGTTACCATTCTCATCCCTTAATCCAGAGTATCTCCCTTTAGTCTGGTCAATCCCTACCACATTAAGAGAAAGATTCTGCAACTCCACACCCACATCTCTCATAGTATCTCTACCCATGAGCATAAACCTTGCTTCGATAGAAACCTGAGGAGGAGTGGCCAGCGTTCTCAAAAACTCTTCTATTTTCTTTATATTGGTGGGGGTATTCTTTACGATGAGTTTGTTCTGGGCAGGGATAAGTATCATCTTGGATCCCGGTGGTTGGGGTATAATCTCTTCCAAGATACTCTTTATATCCTGAGGAGTGGTAACCAAAGGACCACCTGCTGCAGCCCCTGCTCCTCCACCAGCTTGTCCACCCCAGGCACCTCCACCACCCCAGGGACCTCCACCCTCTCTCCCTCCATAACCTCCACCACCCCAGGCACCTCCTCCTTCTCCTCCATAACCTCTACCACCTCCTTCTTCTCCAAAGGGTACCGTTTGTACCCATGCTCTTCTTATAGGTGCACCAAACTGAAGGTCAAAAACTTTTTCCACTAAGGGTTCCAGAGGCATGCTCTCTATTCTCTCTCGAGTGGAAATCCAGATAAGATTGGGCATTATGACATAATCTAACCCCCGGGAACGGAGGATTATTCCCAATGCCTCCAGAAGTGGGACATCCTTCAAAGAGCAGGTTATCTTGTAAAGCATAGGTTTAGGAGCAGGAGGTGCAGCTGCCTCTGCAGGAGGAGGAATCTCTGCTCCTGGAGCTCCACCTCCTCCCGGAGGTCCTCCTGCTTCAGGAGGAACAGCCGGGGCTTTTTGAGGAGCAGGTGCTGCCTCTGCAGGTTTTTCCTCAAAGATTGCCTCGTCTATCAACATATTAATTCCCGTTTGCTTGGAGAGAAAGAGAATTACACTCCTTAAATCCGCATTGGTAAATTCTAAGGTAACTTTCTGCATAGCCTTCTCTTTCATCTTCCGTATAGCCTCTTCTTCTTTCTTTACTTCTTCTTTCTTTACTTCCTCCAGAGGGCGGGGTTTGGGAGGCACATAGGCTTTTTCTATCTCCTCCATCATCTCTTCCCGAACTTTTCTCTGTTCCTCCTGAAGAAGTTTCTCTTTAAGTTCGGTGGAAGATGCCTTTGCCTTCTCCAGAAGAGCCCGTGCACCTGCATAGTCAGGTCTTACGGACAAAATTTCTTCCAAAACCTCAATGGCTTTATCAAATTTTCCGGTATTGTAGAGATACTTGGCTTCCTTCATCTTTTCTTCTAATATTACACTTTCTTTCTCAAATTTCTCTTTTTCCTTGGATCTCTCAAGACCTTCCTTAGAGAGTTTCAGGTAGAAAGCAGCATCTTTATGTTCAGGCACTTGAGATAAAAGGGTCTCAAAACCTGAGATAGCCTCTTCAAATTCTCCTTTTCGGTAATGTCTATAGGCCTGGGTAAACATCTTCTCTATCTCTTTTTCTCTTTTCTTCTCTGCTCTAATCCTTTCTTCTTCCATAGTCTTAATTTTTAACTTTTCCGCCTTCTCCAGCCACCGTTTAGCCTCTTCATAATCGGGTTTTAGAGAAAGAACCTCCTGGAACTTGATTTTAGCTTCTTCAAACTTTCCTCCTTTAAGGAGTTTTTTACCTTCCTCCATAAGAAAAGCAATTCTTTCTCTAAGTTTTTTCTCTTTAAGTTTCTTCTCAAACTCTATTATCTCCGACTTAGCCCGGGCTATCTTAAGAGCCTCTTCCTCTCCCTTCTCTTTTATCTCTACCCTGGCTTTTTCAGCCAGTTCCTGAGTGACCTTTAATCCCGCTATTGCTTCCTTGCGTCCAGGCTGTAACTTTAGGACTTCCCCATAAAGCCTCTCCGCCTCCTGATACTCTCCTTTTCTTAAGGCTCTATCTGCATTCTTGAGTAAACCTCTTATCCTTTCTTCTCTCTTGCGCGCTTCTTCTCTTGCTCTCCGTGCTTCTACCTCCCGCTTTG
>CAZSGC010000001.1:30648-73150 GCA_964606225.1 uncultured bacterium
CTTCTCTACGGGTCTTCTCTATCTCCAGTACCTGATGATATAAGAACTCTGCTTCTTGGAATCTTTTCTCCCTTAAGGCTCTATCTGCTCTCTTAAGTAAAACTCTTATTCTTTCTTCTCTCTCCTTCTCTCTGTAAAAAGCCACTACCCTAAGGTATCTTTTTGCTAAACGATTTTCCGGGTCAATTTCCAGAACTTTCTTAAATTCTTCCTCTGCTTTAGACCAGTTTTTTAGTCTAAGATACGCCTTTCCTAACTCCAAGTGTTCCCGAATATTTTTCTCTTTCTCCTGAGGAAGTGCTGAATTTAGCCACAGGAAAAAGAAACCCCATATAAGTAAAAATACAAAAGGAAATAGAAAGAGTTTTCTCTTCACCTTATCCTCCTATTTTAAGTTCAAATTTAGGCTTACCCTCCTTAAAAAGTATTATGCTGGAAGAGGTAATTTTCTCCACTTTCCATCCCTCTACTACATCTCCCTCCTTAACAAAATAGGTCCTTCCCGTCCTCTTATTCTGGATGGTAGCAATCAGTTCCCCAATCTGCATCAAACCGGTACATACCAGATCCATCCTCTCTTCAGTCTTAGGGGTTTCTCCAGGAGTAGGGGTAACCGTAGGTTCAGGAGGAGTAAAAGGAGGAAGGGGAGCAAAAGGATTACGGGAAAGAATTTCTCGGTAATAGGTAAAAGGACGAGGGGAAAGAAAAGCAAGATAAGTCTCATCTCCTACATTTTTATTTACCGTCTCCGGATCCCATCTTACCTGAGGCTTCAGACCTAACTCTAAAGCGGAGGGGTTAAGAGTCCTTGCCCAGGTATTGTAAAGCCTCCATCCCAATGTCATCCAGCAAAGTAAAATTAACCAGAGAATTACTTTTTCATAATTATCTCTCATCCATAGAAGAAAAGTTCGCATATTAAATCTTGCTCCACTCAATGTAGGAAAGAGAAAGGGTAACTTTTAGGATTCTTTCTGGAGAAGCAGATTCCTTTTTTTCCTCCCTATTTATCTCTTCTCTCCTTTCCGGTATTCTTCTTCCCCTCTCTACCTTCATCCTTTCCCTTTCCTCTACCCTCCTCTCTTCTGCTCCAGTAAATTTTTCTCTCTCTGTACTTTTAGTTGCTTCTTCAGATTCTATCCCTAACCCCTCCACCAGAATAAATCTTTCCTTACTATTCTCTAACTCTAAAAGCAACTTGGTTAGAGACAATAAATCACAATTGAAAGTTAATGTCAAGGGAGTTTTTTCATAAAGAGAGGAACTTCTCCTTTCTCGCTTTCCACCTTCCTCTCCAAAGGTAATAGAGGAAATTTCTTTAATGCCCGAATCTATGCATTTCTTTAGCAACCATTCCACCAGATATAATCTCTTAAGAAGCGCAGGTACTTCCTTCTCCTCAGGTAAAGAGTCAGTTACTCCCAAGTCTTGAGGAATGGTAGCCTGATTAAGAGAAGCGTATCTCTCTAATTCTTCCTGAGTATTGTAGAAGGTCTCTAAGTAATAGAGGGAAGGATTCTGCTCCGAAGGTATCTCTATCTTAACTTCTCTATAGAGAGCAGACCTTACCTTCTTATACTCCTCTTCTAAAATCTGATTTCCTCTCTTTAAAGCCTCTATCAGTTGAGGAGAAGGCGGCCCTTCAGGGACTGAATAGTAACTCTTTACTTGTTCCATCTTCTCCTCCAAGGTTTTTTCTACCTCTCTCTTCTTAATAAGAAAGGGACGAGCTACCACCAGATAAATTACCAATAAAACTATCACAAATCCAGCAGGAAATAACAATATTTTTCTCATTTTTTATGAGGTCTTAACATATACTCGCAGAGTAAACTCTACCTCTCCTCCCTCCCCCCTTTGCACATTTTCCAGAACCACATCTATAAATAGAGGAGATGCTTTCAAGCGGGTAATATATTCATCTACTCGTGGGAAGGACTTGGCTCTCCCCCTAAGATAAAGGGTCTCTCCAGAAACTTTCCTTCCTCTGCCCCTTCTTATAGGAGATGGGGGGAAGGTTGTTTCTGCTCTCCTTCCTCGGGAAGAAGGAACAGGGCTTAGGTTTCTTCTTTCCTCACCTGGTAAGGCTCTTTTCCTCACTACCGGTGCCTTTTCTCTTTCTGGAATCGCTCGCCTCTCCATAGTAATTTCCCCTTCCCCCGTACTCTGGGTAGTCTTCCCTAAGGAAAGAATATAAATATCTGAAGGAGTCAGGTGAGATATCTCTCTCAATAAATCAGACCAAAAAGTCCTCTTCGCCAGTATCTTTTTAACTTCAGTAAGTCTATTCTCAAGATTCCCTCTCTCCTTTTTCAATTTCTCTATCTCTGGTAAATAGGGTTTGAACTCCTCCATTATGGCCTCAACTCTCTGAAGTTTAAGTCTGGTGATGGTATAGTCTTGATAGGCAAAAGTAGAGAAAGTAACCCCCACTATAGGAATCAGGATGGAGGAGAGAACAAAGTAAGGCATCTTTCTCTGTAAAGATTTCTTACCAGTAATTACCGGAGGGAGAAGATTTATCTCTACAGGAAGAGAGACCAGCCCCCGCAGAGCGAGCCCTATACTTACCGAATATAGAGAATCCTCTCCTATCTGTGAAGGCTCAACTTTAAGATTTACCCAAGGATTTACTTCTATAACTTCACTCTTGAAGGAATCATAGAGAAATTTATGAAAACTCTTAAGGGTGGAGAGCCTGCCACTTAAAAATATTCTTTCAAAAGTGGTGACTTTCTCCACCTGAGAGAGATAATAATTCATGGTTCTCTTAATCTCGGTAGCCAGGTCTTCCCAAATCCCTCTTACCCACTCCTCCCCTTTCCCAGAGAAAAGAAGATTCTCTGCCTCTTGGTAATCTGCTCCTGTCTCTCTCATAATTTCCCTTAACATATTTCTTTCCCCTATGGGTATAGAACGAGTGAAAGCCAGCGCCTGTCCATTCTCTATCATAATATCAGTAAAGTTCCACTCTACAGAGAGAACAATGTTTATCCCCGCTTCAGGAAGTAAATTATTGAAAACCAGACAATTATGGAGGGAAAGAACGGAGACATCCACAATATCCGGTTCCAGTCTGATGGAGGCTTTAATCTGGTCCACAATACCTTCCACCATCTCCTGCTTTACTGCTGCCATCATGACTTCTAAAGACTTGGTCTCTTTCTCTATAGGAGAGGCAAGTTGGTAACCCCACACCACCTCTTTTAAAGGAAAAGGTATCTGCTGTTGCACCTCATATCCTACAATCTGTCTTACCTTAGCCTGAGGTACGGGAGGTAATCTCAACCTCCGAACAAAAGCAATCTGCCCCCCTAATCCTGCCACCAGAATGCTCTTTCTATAATCGATTCCTTCCAGAGAACGGGCTAATGCTTCTCGGAAGGCAGCCTCTCTCTCTTCCTTATCCTTTACATCTCGGGGAAGTATACGGGAACGGACATCCAGAAGGACAATATCTTTTCCTCTCTTCTCCAGTCTTACCAGATTTATTCTATCTGCAGAGAGGTCAATACCAATACAAGTCTTACCTTTGGTAGCAAACATATAAACTATTTTAGAACATTATTGTGGGAAAGTAAAAATCGTGGGAGAAAGTCTTCTATTACCTTCCCTCCTTCCAGAACCAGAATCTACGCGGAGGAGAAGGAACTTCTTCCCAGGGAGAAGGTTTACGATATACCCAACTCTGTATGTCTGTATCGGACTTGTCAGGTTCTGCAGGATAATAAACTTCCACCAAAAAGGAGTAACTATTGTCGGGTAAAAGTTCTTCGGTAGTATTGTCACCGTAGGTAAGGGTACCTTCCCATATATTAGGATTGGTGCTAACCTGCCATTTGAAGTCATAGTTGAGAGCAACTTTGCCTTCCGGTTTATATAAATAACATTTATACTCGTGGGCTCCACTTCCTCCCCAACTTCTCCAAGTAAAGGTTACCACATCTTCCTGAGAAATTCCAGCCGGACCTTCTATAATCTCTACATGAGGTAGGTCACTCTCTATCCACCAGTAATAGGTATTACCTCCTATACCTCGTGTTTCTTGAGTCTCATAATTCCCTGCCTTATCCATATATCTTACTTTGAAGGCATAGGCTCTCCCCGGGGTGAGATTGGTGTAAGAAGTAGAGAGGTAACTATCACCCTCTACAAAATCACTCCAACCCAAATCCTTTCCTTCCAGCATCCATCTCACCAGCCAGGTGTCAGAAAGACTCTCTCCGGTTATTTGATTGGCAGGGTCGTAAGAACTCCAGGTAAAGGAGGCGGAAGTAGAGGAAGAACTGGCAGTGGTTTCAACTATGGAAGTTACCATAGGGGTAGTATCCACCTGAATCTTTATTCCCGTATCAGAGGTAATCACCTCATTCCCTGCTCGGTCATATATACGAAATCTTATACGGTTAAAATCCCGGGATTCCATCTGGAAGAGAGCGGTATCTACCTGCACTACCTCCTCTACATTAACCGCTCCCTCAAAACCAGAAGGTAAGGTTATATAATCCTTCTGCCACTCTCCCCAGTAAAATTTTTTGTTGAGGGTATCGTAAAGGTAAAGAGAGTACATGGGAGGGCTATCAGAGAGGGTGGTCTCATTAAGACCAGAGCAGTCATTAACACTGGCTCCCAGATTTACATCAGGATTTTTGTCTATTACCTTGATTCTCACCCCAGGGGTTCGAGAAACTGTCCAGGTATCCTGAGAGTTCTCCACCCAGGTAAAAGCCCGGTTAAGTAAATCAGTAGGGTAATCGTAAACAGGATAGACTTCGGAGTAATAAACTTCCGGAGTTTCTTCCACCACTACGGGAGGGGCAGTATCTTTCAGGAGAAAGAGGAGAGAAGAATCTCCCCCATCATCCTCAGGGATACTATAAGAAGGAGGAGGAATCTCCTCATTACCTGCATTGTCAGTGGCTCTTGCTTCAATGGCGTAGCCACCTTCGGTGGGAGGATAGAAAACATACTGCCACTGGGAGTAATCTCCTCTACCACTGGTATCCTCCACCAGTTCCCAGGTTCCCCACTCGTATTGACTCTCATTTTCCGGCCAGGCTCCTCCCTGATTACGTCTCCCAGTTCTTATCCTCACCACATCGATTCCGGTAGGATAAAGAACGCTATCATAAGCCACACCACTCACTTTTACCGGCAAAGTATTCTGAGCATTGAAGATGTAAACGGTTCTGCCATCTAACTGGATAGGGAAAAGACCGGTATCCGGAGTAGAAGAATCCCGAGGCGGGACGTTAATTTCGGTGAAGGGAGGTTCCACATCTACATAAATACTCTGGAAATTTATCACCACCTCTTTCAGTACCGGACTTACACTACTCTGGGAAGTCTTAAGGAAAGGACGATACTGGAGATACCGGGAGATAGGATGGACTCTCACTTCATCAAAGTAAGCCTGG
Source organism: uncultured bacterium (assembly GCA_964606225.1). Classification (GTDB taxonomy): domain Bacteria; phylum CAIJMQ01; class CAIJMQ01; order JAADFP01; family CAZSGC01; genus CAZSGC01. The sequence continues at coordinate 36,066 of CAZSGC010000001.1, forward strand.
CTACTGGTGTAAAGAGAAAGGTTAGAAGGGGTAAAGGTGGGATTGTTGATACGCCCATACCCCACATCCTGAATATTCACCGTTATAGCCTCATCTCCCTGAAAACTCCATCTTTTCCAGTTCACAAGATACCTTTCTCCAGAGGTGTAAGTACCCAGGAAGGAAGAATCCTCCACCACTCCATCATTGATATACTGAAGATACACTTCTCCATTCTCAAAATAGACCAGATATCCGGTATCTCCAGAAACTTCCTCCAGAGGACCAAAGGTTTGATTGGAGATAGCGGATACAGTTTTACCACTTATAGGAGTTACCCAGTGGTAAAGGGAAAAATACTCTTCTATCTCTTTCTGAGAGGTTACACCTGTAGGGGTGGAAGCGGTAATCTCCAGATGGAGATTTACCTCCTCAATCCCGGAGACCTCACCCCACCTACTCCAGAGACTCCCATCCAGGGTATCATCGTTAAAACTATCCCGCCACCTCACTATGTACTCCTCCCCTCCTTTCACTCCGTAAGCGTAGGGAGGAGACCACCTTCCATCTATATCTGTATCGGAGAGGGGAGTATCGGAGTCCCGGGTATATAAGATGATAAATCTCCTCAAAGCATGGGAAGTGATAAGAGGCTCGGAAAGAGCGCCCTGAGAAATCTTCACCAGGTCTATCTTCCCAGAAAATCCTTCCGTGCTTCCGCCCAGGAAAAGGGAGGGATTACCCGGGTAAAGGATGTCTCCTTCCGCAAAGGTGTTGGTGTATTTGGGAATACCGTCCACATAAAGGATTAAATTATTCCCCCCGTAAGTAAAGGCAAGATGGTACCACTCAAAGAAAGAGAAAGCATCGGGATCAGTAGCCGTGTAGGAGCCTGTGGAAGTATAAATCTTTACCTGGAAATGACCAGAACTGTCCGTACCCAGCCACCACCCTGAGTTCTGACCATCTCCCATAGAGAGAATACTTTGAGCCGTGGAAGAGACTGTGGGATATACCCAGCATTCCACAGTGAGAGTTCTCAAAGCCAGAGAGGAGGAGTAGGGAACTTCCACGTAATCTCCAGAAGAAAAACTTAAAGACCAGTGAGTAGGATACTCTCCCTCATAGGTCCAGGTGGCTCCCCAAACATTCCCATGATTATCAAAACCTGAGGAATCCAGAGCAGTATCCGCATTCCCCCCCTCATCCAGATACCATAGCCCTCGGGTATAGATGTCCTTTTTAACCAAGAAATCCTCACCTTCCCAGGAAATTTTTTCCCAGATGACCGGAACCTGTGCATCTCTCCAGGAGGAGAAGAGAATTCCCGTATCCGGATAAGAGACTCCATTCCACTCTAAGTAAAGGTCTCCAGGAACGGTATCTCCATCTACGTTTTCTGCCCACCAGTAGTAACTGGTAGCCTGCCAGAGGAGTTGGGAATCCCCTCCTGACCAGTCAGTTTGTGTCCAGGCGAAGAGAAGTAGAGGAGAGAGAAAAAGAAGTGTGAGGAAAAATTTACATTTTTTCATCTTTTTCGCCTTCCCTTTAACAAAAAGGGCAAATTATTTGCCAACCTTCTCAATATTCTCACCTCTCGTAAACGCAATCAATCCGGTATTCTCCCAGGATTTCGTCTGCTCCCTCATCATATTTTCCGTCTCCATCCGTATCCCTCACACTTCTACCTGTAACTTTTATCCGGAAGAGATTAGAGCGGACAGTAACCAGGTTGGAAAGGTGAGAGAAAGTCTGGCAGGCTTTGCTTAAATCCCCCCAGTAATTCTCCAAAACATAGAGCAATTTCCCAGTACTATCCAGGGGACCTTGAGTATCTATATAATTCCTTATATACTGAGCCAGAGAACTGTCTACGTTCGGAAGAGCCTCCAGGACAACTTTATCCGCAGTATTAATATTTATCCTCCCGTAGACACGGGGTAGAGGGGCTAATACCACTCCATCAAAGTAAGCGTCGGAAGCACCAGGGGGCTTTCTTACCGTTATCTGAAGATATACCTCTCCTTCCTCTCTACTTTCGTTGGGGTCGGCAATCCAGACCTCTCCGTAATACCCCATTCCATCGGGTCCTGGATTTACCAGTATTTCCGGATAATCCTTTACCCAGGTATCCACCTTCACCAGAAGGGGAACATCTTCCTTACCCAGGATATAAAGGGAGTAAAGGGCGGTATCTGGAGAGATTCTCTCTGAAAAACCCCATCCCCATGTCCCTGCACTTTCAGAGTTAGTGTAGTAATAGTCGGTAAGGAAAGGAGGAGAGGCAGGATAGGAATCCCCCCATCCATTATCGTAATAACTGGAATATTCTGCCTCCAGTCTCTGGCAGGTTACGGTGAATCTATCCGCTATGCGAACCAGCAGGAGGTCTTTCTGAGAGGGGTCTGTTTCATCTGTAAGCACTTCCTCTATCCTCTTCCAGGAGTCATTTTTCCCTATGGCTCCTTTTACTTTATATAACTCCCCCACGGAGGCAAAGGGGCGGTTTTTTACGATTATTTTGTCTAAATCCACAGAATTTACCCCTGTATTTTGTTGACCCGGTGTCCCTTGAGGCTGAATCCCCCTATCCTCATCCTCTACTCCGCTCAATAGTCTATTTCTCCAGTTCTCTACGGGGTCAGGGAGAGTTGGGTCTTTCTTCTCTAAGGCAGTGAAGAGGATAACCGAATCCCCTGCATCACTCTCCTTAGGGAAGAACCAGGCTCTACATACCACTCTCCCTTCCTCATCCCGAACAATTACCGTATCTCCTTTATCCGTAGCATCCTGTGGAGGAGAGACAGAGTCCCATCTATTAGAGGAAAAATCCAAGGCATGGTCTCCCACTCCTCCCCATTCCAAGGATACTAAAGGAGTATCTTCCTTCGGAGTATCCCCCCACAGTCCCGTATTATCTCCCCAGCCTGATTCAAAGGAAGTCTGGTCATTATCCCTTCTTTCCGGAGAAGAGTTATCCTTGCGGTCCACCAGAAGGAGATAACTTCTTGCAGGAAAGGTAGTTCCCAGAGGGATAATTCCCCGGGATACCGGACCACTTTCTCCCACCACCTCCACCGTCCAGAGACTTAAGTCAATATCCTCCTCACTTAAGTTTAAAAGTTCTATATACTGGGACTGCTGGGAGAGGATGATAAAGAAAAAGGAGGCAGGGATTCCATCGTTTACATCCTGTAAGGTGAGGGAAAGTTGTCCAGTAGTGATGTCTACATTTCCCTTATCCTCGAGGTCTATAGCATAAGGAGGGGTGGAAGAGGGGGTAAAGGAACCCAGGAAATTGCCGTTTACGGTTACATTCACCTCTCCCAGACCACTGGGGTGACAGTATATCCTCAGATAGTACTTGCCATTATTAATATTTCCCCAGGTCCAGTTAGCAGAATCTCCCGTATTATTGGAGTAAATCTCTCCCATCGGAGGACCCCACCCATTATCGTAAATACTGGCTCTCACCCCTCTAAACTTCCCCCAGGTCCTGGGCATTACCTCATTTATCTGAACATCCTCCACACCGTATATATCTTCTCCGGTATCCGGATTTATAAAGTGGGTGGCGTAGTGGTTTCTATCCCGGTAATCGGCAATGTTAGCAGAGAGTTGAAGAGCAGTATCGGGATGAATACCTTCCTGAACCAGGACGGTATCCACCACTACGGGTTCTGCCAGATTTAAGTTAATACGGTTTAAACCAGAATCATCCATATCCAGGTCAAAGGAGTAGAGGGTTATATAGGGTTGTATCTGGCTAAAAATATCCTCTCCCACAGCCTTCTTCACCTCATCCAGGCTCAAGAAAGGAGTATCGGAGTTCACCTCACCTGCAGACGGAGGATAGGGACTCCATACTACCAGTTCATCCGGCTCGTCAAAACCCTCACCCGGTTCATCAATAGAGTCATCTCCATCATTATCTATCCCATCATTCTCCAGGAGGACATTATCTCTATCATCATCGTAATTCTCTTCTCCAGGTCCAGGTCCCTCCCGGTAATAGATAAGATTATTTGCCACGGTATCGGGAGAAGGAATTCCCAGAGCAGTTAAAAAATCGACTAAACTTATCTCAAAAGTAGTCCATCCTTCATTCTGCCTGTCTCCAGCAATGTTTAAGTTAATCTTCCCTGCTTCGTCTTCTATTTTAATCTTATAGGCTCCCACCAGATTTCCATTATCATCTTTTACATCTTCCCAGTCTTCTGCCTGATAGATTTCATCTAACCACTCATCTCCAGGACCATCGTATTTGTTATCTTCTAAGTCCTTCTCCAAAGCGCTAATAGCTAAGTTTACCCCTGCCTGAGCAATGGAGGAAGCCTTTACCTCTCCTAAGTAATTGAAGGAAGCCTCCTCCTCCATCCTCATCTGATAGGAGAAGGAAGCGGCTAAAGCAGAGAGGATAGCCATTATGGATATGGCTATTATCAGAGCCATGCCCCTTTTATCCTCTAAGCAAAGAATTCTTTTCATCTTAAATAAACCACCATTTCCTGTTTTATCTCCCCTTTACCTTTCCCCTCTCCGTATTCTGCAGTGATAGAAATTTCCACTTTTGTGGGAAGCCGGTATCTTTTGGAGTCAGTATCTGCTTCTCCCCAACTTTCATATTCACTCTCCCCTTCATAAAACCTAACCCTAAAATCCGTTATATGAAGAGCAAGTTCATAATTTCCCCATACCGGAATAGTGGAGTGAAAAGGTCCACTGGGTTCAAATCCTCTATCAGGGGTGGATGGAGAAGGATAATTGGGAAGAAGGGGAGAGGGAGAATCTCTCTCTGCCCGGTAAATAAGGTTTCTCTTCCTTCCCCCGGACCAGTAAATGCTCTTATAATGGCAGTAGATTATCTGCTTTCTACCCTTCTCTTCATCGGGAACAACAAACTCCATATAGGAGTACTCTTTTCCCTGATAGGTAGTTTTCCCTCCTACAAAGAATACATCTCCTCTTCTAAAAACTTGAGGGTCTAAGGCATTCTTTAAATCTTTCCTCAGATAATCCAGAGCAGCCCGTGTGTTCACATATACCTGAGCAAGATTTATCCCCTTCCGGGAGGAGAGAAGGCTTCCCTGAAATATGAGGTAGAAACTACCTCCAATAATACTCAGGATAGCCACGGTTACCATCATCTCCACCAGAGTAAATCCCTTCCCAGAAGGAATTTTTCTAAGGCAGAACATCTCCATAGTCCTCATAAAAGGGGTTGGAAATATAACTTACTATCACATCTGAACGCTCCCTCTCTCCTACCGTCCAGGTTACCTTTAAAAACACCTTCTGGAGAACATCCGCAGGTTTTTGGGGGTCATCTTCCAGTTTTAGTTCTGCACTAACTTCTCCTGAGGAGAGATAAAGAGAATAGGCACCATGGTATTTCTTCCAAAGTTCATAGTATCCAACACCATTATAGTTAGGATTCACATTCCCATACTCATCTATATCTCCCGGGTCATATATGAAAACTGCATATCTTAATTTATTGAGAGCATCACTAACTACTGTTCCCACCTTACTGAATTCTGCGGCTCTCTCTGAAGACCTTAAACCCATAGGGAAGAGATGAGCAATAGCCAGAATCCCCACCGAGAGTATAACCAAAGATATTACCACTTCCAGGAGTGTTAGCCCTCTTTCATTCCTCAATTACTACCCCCCGAAATTCTTTAATTCTAACCCTCCCTGTGGAATGGAGCACTTTTATCTGGGCAGTGTATCCCTTGGAAAGGTCCTTTAATACAATGATGGCGTTATTTCTCGCCTCCCCTTTTCGGTTAAACTCCACCACATAAAGTTGAGAATTATAAGTGCTTTCTCCAGGCTTGGCCAGACCATTTCTGGTATCCAATTTGGACTCCGGGCTGGAGGTATCTATAATTATGCGGGGAGGGAGTCTCTTCCATCCTCCGATACTTCCCTCCGCAATATTGTAAACCTCCACTGCTGACCAGAGAGCCTGGTAATCAGTATAGAATACTGCCATATTGTAGAACTCCTCGTCTGGAGGGGTGGGTTTAGTTATGGCTGCCTCCCGGGCACTTCTTAAGGCAGACATAACATCATAACATCCCTGGCGGAGTCGGGAAGTTATGAAGAAATTCCTGAAGGTGGGGAGAGAGGCTATTACCAGAATGGAGAGAATAGCCACCACCACCATTATCTCTATTAAAGTAAATCCTCTCCTTAAAACTCTCATAATCAGTAATACTGCTCCCAGGATTTATTCACATCCCAGTTGTTAATATCGTCTTTGTTGGTAGAAGAGTTTCCTGTATCTCTGTCTTTTCCTTTAGAGTAAATATAATAGTCTAAGTCTGGTATATCCGTAATGGGTATACCCGTCTCATTACTCAGATTATTTTTTCTGTTTGCTCCCCCAAAGAACCTGTAGGGATTCCCCCAAGGGTCGTTTCCAATTCCTTTTATATAAGGACCAGACCAGTTCCCTCCCTGGTCCTGAGTTAAGGCTGTCTCCACCACAGATATATCACCATTCACATCCCCAAAGTATCCACCCATATCGTGTTCATACATGGAGATGGCGGTCTCCAGAGCAGCAATCTCTGCCTCTACTCGAGCCATCTTTGCCCGGTCAATTCTGCGGGCTAAATTGGGAAGGAGAATTCCCGCCAGAAGTATAATTATCCCCACCACCACCATAAGTTCAGTAAGGGTAAAACCTTTTTTGTTTATCCCCTTCATAACTTTCCTCCTTTCTAAAATTTAATAGTCTCCGAATACTTAACTTTCCCCGAATAATCGGTAGCCTGAATGACATAATAGTTGGAATAAAGAGAGTATATATACTCACCTTTCCACGGGGAGGGGGGAATTTCTCTACTTAAGTAAGGATGCTCTCCTGAAGTGAGGTAAGAGAGAGAGGGAGGAAAAACTTCATTATCTATCTTATACAAGGTAAGGGAACGGATAAGGATCTCAATATCCGCCTTCGCCTTAGCCAGTTTGGCTTTCTCCATCTGTTTAAGAAAATTAGGAAGCATTATACCAGCCAGAAGAATTATTATGGAGATAACCACCATTAACTCTATAAGGGTAAATCCCTTTTCTCTTTTCTCACTCTTAACTTTCATCATCCCTCCTCTTTCCTTTATAAACACTGCAATTTTTGTTCCGGACTCTGATAAACATTTGGTGATGGTAGATAGAGAATTCTTTCCTTCATGACTGTGATATATACATCACACTTTGGCGGGTAAAATCACCTCAAAAGTGGTCCCTTTACCCACCTCACTGCTAACTCTTATATCTCCTTTAAACCTCTTTATCAGAGCATAACTGATAGCCAGTCCCAAGCCAAATCCTTTTTCTTTAGTGGTAAAGAAAGGGTCAAAGATAAATTTAAGGTTTTCTTGAGGTATCCCAGGACCGGTATCCTGAAAGTAGAGAGAAACTCTCCGCTCGTCCTTTCTTCCCCAGATACGGATTTCCCCTTCTTCCATAGCCTCTAAGGCATTGTTAATTATATTGAGGAACACCTCCCTTAACCTCTCCTTATTTCCAGAGACGGGAGGTAAATCCGAAGATAAGTTATTTTCCACTCTCACTTTCTCTAACTTGCCCTCTTCCTCAAGACCTTTTAGAATCTCTCCCACCAGAGTAACCGCATCCACCCATTCTACTGGAATTTCCTGGGAAGTCTTGGAGTATTCCAGAAGGGAGGTGGCAATTTCGTTAATTCGGGCTACCTCTCTCTCAATCTGCTCCAGTTGTTCTATAACCTTTTCTCTCCCTATCTGGGAAGAAGTCCCTTCTAAAGAATTGCGAATAAGATAGGAGGAAGTCCTTATGATGGAGAGAGGATTCCTTATCTCATGCACCACTCCTGCTGCCATCTTAGCCAGAGAAGCAAGTTTTTCCTGCTCTATGAGTTCCATCTGGAGAGAGAGAAGTTCAGACCTAATTTTTCTTAATTCCTCATTGCGAATCCTCAGTTCTTCCTCTAACCTGCGGTTTAACTGAATAATCTCTCTCTGAGCAGTGAGTAAGGAGGAGGCTACCTCTTCACCTTTAAAGGAAAGGGGAGAGGTACTTCTCAAAAACAAAGTGCGGGATACTCTGGTAAAAGTGAAGAGCAAAAGGGAGAGAAAGAAACCCAGAAAGAAAAATTCCATACTCCAGAAGAGATTCCTGTAAGGTGGCGGAAGTCTGATAAGAAGAGGGAAAGGAGAAAGGAGTAGAAGCAAAAGAAGGAGAAATATCAGAAAGTAAAGAAGTTCTCTCCTCTCACTTTTTTCCGACATCCCTGACTTCCTCAGGATGAATATGATAAATTCTCATCTTCTCATAAAAGTGTCGGCGAGAAATTCCGGCTTTCTGGCTGGCTTTACTAACATTACCTCTGGTTTCCTTAAGTAGCCTTAATATATACTCTCTCTCCGTTCTCTTTCTTACCTCCTCCAAAGTCCCACGGAGATTTTCCTCCCCAGATACCCGATAACCTCTTATCCTCTCCGGAAGGTCCTCCACATCAATCACTCTCTCCTCCGCAAGTACAATACATCCCCTCACCACATTCTCCAATTCCCGAACATTTCCAGGCCAGTCGTAACTCTCCAAGTATTTCATAGCCTGACGGGAAAAGGTTTTTCTCATAGAAGCATCTTTACTCTGGTATTTGTTAAGAAAATGCTCTACCAGAAGGAGAATATCTTCTTTCCTCTCCCTTAAAGGGGGCAAAGTAATGGAAACAGCGTTTAGACGATAGAAGAGGTCTTCCCGGAATCTCCCCTCTTTCATTTCTTTCTCTAAATCTTTGTTGGTGGCAGAGACAATCCTCACATTAACCCGGATGGGCTCGGTACCACCTACTTTGTAAAATTCTCCCTCCTGGAGGAACCTTAAGATTTTCATCTGGACAACAGGAGAGAGGTCTCCTACTTCATCCAGAAATACCGTCCCTCCATCCGCCACCTCTAATAGACCCTTTTTCCTCTCCATAGCCCCGGTGAAGGCTCCCTTTTCATGTCCGAATAATTCACTCTCCAGAAGTGTCTCCGGTAGGGCACCACAGTTTACGGTTAGAAACCGTTTTTCTCTTCTGGGGCTTCTTCTGTGTATAGCCCGGGCTACCAGTTCTTTTCCTGTACCACTTTCCCCTATCAGCAATACGGAGACATCACTTTTGGCTACTTTCTGTATAAACTCATAAACTTTCTTCATTTTTTCACTCAACCCTACCAGTTCTTCAAAGCCTCTCTCCTTCTCCAGTTCTTCCTTAAGAAGAGAGACATCTTCCTTAAGTCTTTCATGCTCCAAGGCTCTTTCTATGGAAATTATCACCTCTTCCGGATTAAAGGGTTTGAGAATATAATCGTAGGCTCCCAAGCGAAGAGCCTGAATGGCGGTCTCCATACTACCGTAAGCAGTTATTATGATAAAGGGAATTCTCCATCCTTCCTGACGAAGTTTCTCCAGGAATTTAGTGCCTTCCATATCCGGGAGTTTGAGGTCACTCAGCACCAGATGGGGAGAAACCTTACGGATTTCTTTCCAAGCAGAGTTAGCCTTATCAAAGGGATAAACCTTGTATCCTTTAGATTCCAGAAGGATGGATAGATTTCTGCTCAGTACTTTATCATCTTCCAGGAGGAGGATTCTATACTTCATCAATCTTAATTATAAAGGGAAAGGGTAGAGACTGCAAAAAGTAGGGTTTAGAGAACCTTAATGAATCATGGTGGCGATTCTTATCAAAGGAAGGAAAAGCGAAATTACAATAAAGCCCACTATCACACCCATAAAAACAATCAGCAGAGGCTCCAGAATAGAGGCTAATCCCTCCACAGCGGTATCCACTTCCTCATCATAAGTATCTGCTACTTTAATAAGCATAGTGTCCAAGGCTCCCGTCTCTTCTCCTACATCCACCATGTTCACCACCAGGGGAGGAAATACCTTGGCTTCCTCTAAGGGTTTGGCTATACTTTCTCCCTCTCGAATAGAATCATGAACTCTTACCATAGCCCGGGAGATTACTTCATTACCCGATGTTTCCTTAACAATAGCCAGAGCCTGTAAGATAGGAACTCCACTATTAATCAATGTCCCCAGAGTCCGTGTAAATCTGGCAATAGCACTTTTGAGAAATAGAGGGCCAAAGATAAAGAGTTTAAGTTTTACAAAATCTATTAAGTATCTACCTTTCTGAGTACGGTAGATGAGTTTGAAAGCCACGAAGAGGAAAATTAAGGCAGCAATTCCATAATACCACCTGGTCTTAACCAAATCTGAGGCAGCGATAAGGATTCGGGTAGGAAGAGGAAGGTTTGCCCCCACTCCTCCAAATTCCTCAAACATTTTCTTGAATATAGGAATAATATAGGTAATTATGAAGGTCACAATACCGGAGGCTACTACTGCTACCACCACCGGATATATCATGGCTCCTTTAATCTTCCTTCTTAAGGAGGCTTCCTTCTCCATAAACTCAGCAATTCGGGAAAGCACTACTTCCAGAACACCTCCCACCTCTCCAGCCTTTACCATATTTATATAAAGTTTAGAGAAGGTCTCAGGATGCTTGGCTAAAGCCTCAGAAAAAGTACTACCTCCTTCTATATCTTCTATTAAATCGGTAATGATATTCTTTAAAGGTCCTGGTTTAGCCTGCTCCCGGAGTACATTCAAACTCCTCACCAAAGGCAATCCAGCATCAATAAGAGTAGCCAGTTGCCTGGTAAATTCAGTTAACTCTTTAGTCTTTACCCGGGTTGTAAGACCGGGTATCTTTATCTCCATCTGGAGGCTTAAACCCTTAGCCTCCTTTTTCTTCCCTGCTACAGGAACTCTCTGTTCTTTGATTCGGGTGGGGAAGTAACCCATCTCTCTTATCTGAGAGGCAGCCAGATTTACATTATCTGCTTCTATAGTGCCCTTAACCTCTTTACCCTGATTGTTCAGTGCCACGTAAGTATAAACGGGCATCTCTCCTCACCCCCTCTATCTTTTATACATAACCAGTGGTTTCTCTAACCACTTCTTCAATAGTAGTAATCCCTCTAAAAATCTTATCCAATCCATCCTTCCTCAGAGTTCTCATCCCATACTTGAGAGCAATCTCTCGAATTTCTCCCGCAGAGGCTCTCTCCACCACCGCCCTTCTTAACTCCTCATTCATTACCAGAATTTCAAATATTCCCGTTCTCCCCGCATATCCAATATTATTGCAGGCAGGACATCCTCTACCTCTATAAAACTTATGCTTCTTAGCCTCTTCTCTACTCATCTCCAGAAGTTCCAGCTCTTCCGGAGAGGGCTCATACTCCTCCTTACAGTAATTGCATATCACCCTAACCAATCGCTGGCTTATCACTGCTTCCAGAGTAGAACTTATCAGAAAAGGCTCCACTTCCATATCCACCAGTCGGGTTACTGCAGAAGGTGAATCATTGGTGTGAAGAGTGGAGAAGACTAAGTGTCCGGTGAGGGAAGCCTGGATAGCCATCTCCGCAGTCTCCAAGTCTCTTATTTCTCCCACCAGAATAATATCCGGGTCTTGGCGAAGGATATGCCTTAAGGTAGTGGCAAAGGTCAACCCTATCTGGGGTTTTACCTGAACCTGAATAATTCCTTCAATATCATACTCTACCGGATCTTCCACAGTGATAATCTTTACCTCAGGAGAGTTTATCTCTCTTAAAGCAGCGTAGAGAGTGGTAGTCTTCCCACATCCTGTAGGACCAGTAACCAGAATTATCCCATTGGGTTTATGGATAAGTTTCCTCACTATCTCCAGGTCTTCCTCACATAACCCCAGTTTCTCCAGAGGAAGCATTAAGACGCTTTTATCCAGCACCCTCATCACTACACTCTCTCCAAAAACGGTAGGCACGGTGGAAACTCGCAAGTCTATCTCTCTTCCTCCCATGTGGAGGGAAATTCTTCCATCCTGAGGAAGTCTCCTCTCGGCAATGTCCATATCTGCCATTACCTTAATTCTGGTGGTCACAGCCAAAGCAAAGTGTTTGGGAGGAGGAACCATCTCATAGAGCACCCCATCCACTCTATATCTTATCCGGAACTGGTCTTCAAAAGGCTCAAAGTGAATATCACTGGCTTTATCCTTTATAGCCTGAATAAGAACCAGGTTAAGAAGTTTAACCACCGGGACTTCATGAGCCAGTTGTTCCAGGGTCTCCACATCTTCCACTTCCTCCGGAGTTTCTTCCAGGGGAGCCGCCTCTGCTTCTAAAGTTTTAAGAAGGTCTTCCACTGTCTCCATCTCTGCCCCATAAAGACGGTCAATAGCCTCATTAACTGCCTGTTCATTACTTATCAGCCCCTTCACCTCACAATCCAGAAGGAACCTCAAATCATCCAGAGCCTGAACATTCAGGGGGTCTCCCATGGCCACCACCAGAGTATCTCCTTCCATCCTTACAGGGACAATCTTGTAGGCTTTAGCCAAGGGACCGGGTACTTTTTCCAGAAGTTGAGGACTTACTTCCACCTCGGAGAGGTCTATCTCCTCCATTCCTGTCTGGGCACCTAAGACAGAGAGTATATCCTCATCAGTGACAAATCCCATCTCCACCAGGACTCGACCCAGCAACTTTCCACTCTTTTTCTGTTCCTCCAAGGCTTGCTCAAGTTGTTTTTCCGTTATAAGTCCTCTCTCCAGAAGCAAGGTGCCCAGTTTCTTTCTCCCTACTGCTTTCTCCTTCACACTCTCCCCTCCACTTTTGCCTGAATCTCTTCCGGATTCTGAGCCCTTATCATCATATCCTCATAAGTTATAACTCCCTTGGAGTAAAGTTCATAGAGATGCTGGTCCAAGGTTCTCATTCCATACCGGGCTCCTGTCTGAATAAAGGAGGTTATACGATAAGTTTTCTTCTCCCTTATCAAACTCTGGATAGCAGGGATGGCTACCATTATCTCAAAGGCAGCTACCCTTCCTTTCCCAGAGGCACGGGGAAGTAATTGCTGAGAAATTACCGCAATCAAATAGGAAGATACCTGAACCCTTATCTGTTCCTGTTTCTCAGCAGGGAAAGCATCAATGATTCTATCCACTGTCTGAGCAGCACCTGTAGTATGAAGAGTGGAGAAAACTAAATGTCCGGTCTCAGCAGCCAGAAGAGCAGCCTCAATGGTATTTATATCTCTCATCTCCCCTACCATCATGACATCAGGGTCCTGTCTTAATCCCCTTATAATAGCCTCGGCAAAGGAAGGCACATCTACTCCCAGTTCTCGCTGAGAGACAATCCCTCTTTTATGCTCATGGTAGTATTCTATGGGGTCTTCTATGGTTAAGATATGACAATCCCGCTGGGTATTAATATAATCAATCATAGTGGCTAAGGTAGTGGTCTTTCCACTTCCCGTAGGACCGGTAACCAGTATAAGTCCACGAGGACGATAGAGAAGTTCCTTGATTTTTTCCGGTAAACCAATTTCTTCAAAGGTAAGAAGTTTATAAGGAATAAGCCGCATGGCTATACTGATTCTTCCCTTCTCCCGGTACACGCTTACCCGGAAACGAGCCAGGTCTCCAAAAGCAAAACCGAACTCCGTCCCTCCCACCTCTCTCACCTTCTGCTGGTGAGGAGGAGAGGTTATACTCTTCATCATTCTCTCCGTATCTTCAGGAGTAAGAGGCTCGTAATCCAGCACATCCAGTCTTCCATCTATCCTTAATACCGGAGGTTTGCCCACCACTAAATGAAGGTCGGAAGCATTTCTCTCCACCACTAAACGCAGTAGTTCTCCTATCTCCAGCATTTTAGACTACTCCTTCTACTACATCCTGCTGGGTTACTCTTATTACTTCTTCCACCGTGGTAATCCCCCGATAGGCTTTTACCCACCCATCTTCCCTTAAAAGCTTCATCCCCTCTTGCCGAGCCATTTCTCTTATCTCATAACTGGTGGCTCTCTGTAAAATCATCCGGCGAATGTTTTCGCTCACTACCAGAAGTTCAAATATTCCCGTCCTTCCCCTGTATCCAGTCATGTTACACTCTGAACATCCTCTTCCCTTCACGAAGTTGGCTCCCTCAAGAGTACCCATTACCGCCTCTACTTCTCTCAGGACCTCATCAGGTGGAGTAACTGGCTCCTGACACTTGGGACATACTTTTCTCACCAATCTTTGAGCCAGAACTGCCTGCACAGCAGAAGCAACTAAGAAGGGTTTAATTCCCATATCTATCAATCGGGTCACTGCACCTGCAGCATCATTGGTATGGAGGGTAGAGAAAACCAAATGACCGGTTAAAGCAGCACGGATGGCTATCTCCGCGGTCTCTGTATCTCTAATCTCTCCCACCATGATAACATCGGGTGCCTGCCTTAAGATGGAACGAAGAGCAGAAGAAAAGGTAAGTCCAATCTGAGGTTTGACCTGCAATTGATTGATACCAGAAAGTTGATACTCTACCGGGTCTTCAATGGTAATTATCTTCCTATCCGGTAAGTTTAACTGGTTTAATACTGCATAGAGAGTAGTGGTCTTTCCACTTCCTGTAGGACCGGTTACCAGGATAATTCCATTAGGTAGATTTATTACTCTCTGCCATCTATCCAAATCTTCTTCCAGAAAGCCCAGTTCAGTGAGGCCATAAAGAAGACTGGATTTATCCAGAATTCTCATCACCACACTCTCTCCATGAATCCCAGGGAGAGAAGATACTCGCAGGTCTAACTGTCTACCCAATACATTTACCATTATCCTTCCATCTTGGGGAAGTCTCTTCTCAGCAATATCCATACCTGCCAGAATCTTAATACGGGAAATCACCGCTCCTTCCAGTCTCTTAGGAGGAGCAGGGACTTCATGAAGAACACCATCTATACGGTATCTTATGCGAAGGCGGTTAGCTAAAGGCTCAACATGTATATCACTGGCCCGGGCTCTGAAAGCCTCCAAAATTAATAAACTCACCAATCGAATTATGGGTGCCTCTTCTGCAAGTTCTACTTCCTCTACCTCTGTAGCAGTTCCCTCGGCAAAACTTATGTCCTGCTCGGTCAACTCCTCCAAAACTGTATCTATGGTTTCTTCTTCCACCCCATAGAATCTGTTTAAATACTGATTTACCTCTCTCTCTGAAGCAAGTACTGCCTTTATCTTACAACCAATCATCCTCTCCAGATTATCTAATCCCAGAAAATCCAGGGGGTCAGAGAGAGCCACGGTTAAAACTCCATCTTTTAACTCTAAAGGAATAATTTTGTGTTTTCTGGCTATGGGAGCAGGAACCTTGGCAATAACGTCAGAGTCTGGATGATAATCAGAAATTTTAACCGGAACTAAGCCAAAGTGGACACTTAAGGCTTTGGTGAGATCTTCCCGGCTAATATACCCCATCTTGACAAGAACATCACTTAACCTCTCTCCGGTTTCTTCCTGCTCTCTTAAAGCGAATTCTAACTGTTCTTCAGTAACCAGACCGATATTGACTAAAATCTCCTTCCACAGTTCCTGCTCTCGGTTTCCCATTTTCCCCTTCTTTAAATTATAACTCTTTTTCCTCTCAAGTCAATCCCTTTTTTCCGAGCCAGAGAAGCAGTAATAAATTCCCGAAAAAGAGGATGAGGAGCAGTAGGTTTAGATTTGAACTCTGGATGAAACTGGCACCCTACAAACCAGGGATGACCCGGTATCTCTATTGCTTCTACTAATCTCTGGTCAGGAGAGACTCCGGAGGGAAGGAGACCTTTCCCTTCCAGAAGAGGTCGGAATTTTGGGTTTACTTCGTATCGATGTCTATGTCTCTCCACCACCATATCCCTTCTATAAGCGGAGTAGAGCAAAGAATCTCTCCTTATCTTGCATGGATATCCACCCAGGCGCATAGTCCCACCTTTATCCTTTATCTTCTTCTGCTCCGGTAAAAGGTCAATAACCGGGTAAGAGGTATGAGGGTCAAATTCTGAGGAATTGGCTCCCTTTAACCCGCATACATTCCGAGCAAATTCTATTACCGCGCACTGCATACCCAAGCATATCCCCAGAAAAGGAATTCCTTTTTCTCTGACTACCTGAATAGCCCTTATTTTACCTTCAATCCCTCTTTCCCCAAACCCTCCTGGGACCAGAACTCCATGGACGGATTGGAAAAGTTTCTCCGGGTTTTTACTCTTCTCCACCTCCTCTGCATCTATCCATTCTATCTTCACCCTGGTTTTATTAGCCAGACCTCCATGTTGAAGAGCCTCTATTATACTCTTATAGGCATCTCTTAAGCGAATGTATTTGCCTACCACTCCAATTACCGTCTCCTCTTTAAGATTTTTCATCTCTTCCACCATTTTTTGCCACTGGGATAAGTCATTCCTTCGAGCAGTTAAGGAAAGGTATTCCAGGATAAGTCCAGTGAGATTTTGTTTATCAAATATTAGAGGAATTTCATAGATACACTCTACATCTATAGCCTGAATAACTGCTCTATCCTCCACATTGGTAAAGAGGGCTATTTTATTCTTGATTTCCTGGCTAAAAGGTTTTTCTGTCCGACAGAGAAGAATATCCGGTTGAATCCCTATCTCCCGAAGCCTCTGAACAGAATGCTGAGTAGGTTTGGTCTTTGTCTCCCGGGCTGCCTTAATATAAGGGACAAGAGTAAGATGAATATAAATCACATTTTCTCTGCCCACTTCAAACTGAAATTGACGTATGGATTCCAGAAAGGGAAGGCTTTCAATATCTCCCACCGTGCCCCCTATCTCCACAATAGCCACATCTACCTCCGGATCACGGGTAATTTTTTTAATCCGGAACTTTATCTCATCGGTAATATGAGGGATTACCTGTATGGTCTTACCCAAGTACTCCCCTTTTCTTTCCTTCATTATTACTGAGTAATAAATCTGACCACTGGTAACGTTATTATCCTGGGAAAGAGTTGCTGAGGTAAATCTTTCATAATGTCCTAAATCCAGGTCTGTCTCTGCTCCATCCTCAGTTACATACACTTCCCCATGTTGAAAAGGGCTCATAGTTCCAGGGTCTACATTTATATAAGGGTCAAACTTAAGAAAGGTTACCCGAAATCCCCGACTCTCTAAGAGTCTACCGATGGAAGCGGCTGCAATTCCCTTACCTAAGGAAGAAACCACACCGCCAGTTATAAAAATATACTTACACACTAACCCTGTTTTACAAGATGCTTTTTTAATCTTTCTAAATCTTCCAGGGTATCCACTCCTATGGAATCACGGGAAGAGAAAACCACCTTTATCCGATAGCCATTTTCCAGAACCCTTAACTGCTCCAGTTTTTCCTTCTCCTCCAACTCAGAAACAGGCAGATTACCTAAGAGAGTTAGGAAACCTTTTCTATAAGCATATATTCCCAAGTGTTTCAAAAACTCCACTTTTTCCCTTTTTTTTCGATAATAAGGAATAGAGGCACGGGAAAAATAAAGGGCAAATCCTTCCTTATCCACCACCACCTTAACCACATCAGGGTTATTATAATCTTCCTCATTCTGAGAAGGAAAAGCTAAGGTTATCATATGAATCTCTGAGGAAGAAGAAATTTCTTCCAGCATGGCTTCCACAGACTTATTATCTATACAGGGCTCATCTCCCTGGAGATTAAGAACCACATCTTCATCTTTAAGAGAGAGTTTTTCTGCTGCCTCCCCTACCCTGTCTGTACCCGAGTGATGATAAGGAGAAGTCATAATAGCCTTTCCTCCTATATCTTGGACGGATTTTTTTATACGTTCATCATCGGTAGCCACCCAGATTTCCTCTATCCCTCTTATCCTTTTAGCATTCTCATATACCAGTTGAATAAGAGTCTTATCTCCTATGGGAAGAAGAGGCTTGCCAGGAAGACGTTGAGAATGATATCGCGCAGGAATTATACAAATTTTCCTCATTACCCCTAAAGTGTAGCCCCCACCTCTTCACTTCCCCATTCCTACATTCTCATTAGTGTCCCCTGGGGGATTTGAACCCCCGTTCCCAGATCGAAAGTCTGGTATCCTAGGCCGGGCTAGATGAAGGGGACATCCCGTGGGGCATGCAGGAATCGAACCTGCGACTCACGGCTTAAAAGGCCGTTACTCTACCAACTGAGTTAATGCCCCTTTTTTATTATATCAAATTCCATTCTTTAAGAGAATCATCCTTAAAGATAATCTCTTCTCTACTCGGTCCCACAGAGATAAGGGAAATCTTTGTCTCCGTGATCTCTTCCACCCTCCTTACATACTCCTGAGCCTCCTTAGGTAAATCCTCAAATTTTCTCACCTTACTGATATCACATCTCCATCCCTTCATCTCCTCATATACAGGCTCTGCTTCCTTCCATATCTGGTACTCCTCAGGGAATATATCCACTTCCTTTCCTCTCCAACGGTAGGAAATACAGACTTTTATCCTCTCCAACATCCCCAAGATATCCAGCCGGGTGAGAACTAAATTATCTATTCCATTAACCAGAATGGATTTTTTAATCATCGCCAAATCTAACCATCCACATCTTCTGGGTCTGCCGGTACTTCTTCCATATTCTCCAATAGGACCTGCGTTCCTCAGAATATCTGCTAACTCCCCTTTAATTTCGGTAGGAAAAGGTCCTTCCCCCACTCTGGTAGTGTAAGCCTTCATGACTCCCACCACTCTGTGAATATGAGTAGGTCCCACACCAGACCCTACACACGCACCTCCTGCTGTAGGATGGGAGGAAGTCACGTAAGGGTAAGTTCCATGGTCCATATCCAGCATGGTCCCCTGGGCTCCTTCAAAGAGAATATTCTTTTTTTCTTTGATAGCCTGGTTTAACAGGGAAGTGGTATCCATTATAAAGGGACGTAGAATCTCTCCATAATGGAGAAACTCCTTAAATAGGGGTTCAAACTCAAAACCCTTCTTCCCATAAATTTTATCAAGTATGAGATTTACCTCTTCCAAGTTTCTCTGTAATTTAAAAGAGAGAACCTCCGGATAAAGCAAATCCACCATTCGGATTCCCATCCTTCCCGCTTTATTCACATAACAGGGACCTATCCCTCTCTGAGTGGTCCCAATCCTGCCTATACTCTCCTCCTCTCTAATTCTTTCAGAAAGTTTATGGTATGGGAAGATTACATGGGCTCCCTTGCTCACGAAGAGATTCTCAGGGGTTACCGCAATACCTTTATCTCTTAAATCATTTATCTCATCTATCAGTGCCTTGGGGTCTATCACTACTCCATTGCCAATTACACATTTTTTACCTTTTCGCAAGATGCCAGAGGGAATTAAATGTAGAACAAATTCCTTATTATTTATCACTACTGTGTGACCTGCATTGTTTCCTCCCTGATAGCGAACTATATAATCCGCCTTCTCAGCCAGAATATCTATTATCTTTCCCTTACCCTCATCCCCCCACTGAGTTCCTACTACCACCAAATTAGGCATTCCTTAACCTCTCTATTTCTCTCACAATGGCTTCTCCCATCTTACGGGTACCTACAGCCTGCGGGTCTTCCGGATTCTCTTTTAGGTCATAGGTAACCTCTTCTCCTCTCTCTATCACTCTTTTTACTGCCTCCCTTATTAACTTTCCCTTCTCCCTCTCTCCTAAGTAATCCAGCATCAGGGAAGCAGAAAGGACAGTGGCTACAGGATTCACCTTATCTTTACCTGCATACTTGGGTGCACTTCCATGTACGGGTTCAAAAACCGCTATCTTCTCCCCTATGTTAGCACTGGGTGCTACCCCCAAACCTCCTACCAGACCCGCACAGAGGTCAGAGATAATATCTCCGTAAAGGTTAGTAGTTACGATAACATCGTAATTTTGAGGTTTTTTAACCAGTTGCATACACATGTTATCAATCAATCGGTCTTCAAACTCTACCTGGGGAAACTCTTTAGAAACTTCTCTGCCTACTTCCAGAAAGAGCCCATCTGTGTATTTGAGGATGTTAGCCTTATGTACTAAGGTTACTTTTTTCCTTCCCTCTTTAAGGGCAAACTGAAAGGCGAATCTTATTATCCTCTCCGAGGCTCTGCGGGTTATAATTTTTATACTCTCCGCCGCAGAGTGTTCAGAATCCACCCAGTGTTCCACTCCGCTGTAGAGACCTTCGGTATTCTCTCTGATAACTATCAAATCAATGTTGGAGTAAGGAACCCCGGGTATTCCCGGGAGAGACAGGGCAGGTCTCACATTAGCGTAAAGGTTAAGGGCCTGTCTGATGGCTACATTCACGCTTCTAAATCCTGAGCCTACGGGAGTGGTAATGGGACCTTTTAAGGCTACTTTATTCTTCTGGATAGAAGCCAGAACTTTCTCGGGTAAGGGAGTACCTTCTTTCTCCACAACTTTCTCCCCTGCCTCTACTCTCTCCCATTCTACCTCCAGCCCGGTAGCCTCTACTGCCTTGACTGCAACCTCCACTACACTGGGTCCTATACCATCTCCAGGAATTAAAGTTATGCGATAAGCCATACGCGGGTAATTTTAGTAAATTATTTTAAGAGTGTCAAAAAGGTTAAAGAGTATTCAGTTTTTTCTTTATTTCCTGAATCTCTTTTAGTAAGGAAGGGAGACGGGGAAGGGAAGCCTTTATCTTCCTCTCCTCTTTATGGTCACGGGCAGGATATCCAGATACAAAAGAGTGAGGAGGTATATCCTTAGTAACTACCGAACGGGCAGCTACTTTCACGCCTTCACCAATAGTCAGGTGGTCACAGACTCCTACCTGTCCTGCCAAAATCACACCATCTCCAATCTTGACACTTCCAGAAATACCTACCTGTGCCACAATAATACAGTTTTCTCCAATGGTGACATTATGAGCAATCTGCACCAAATTATCTATCTTGGTGCCCCTCTTTATCCAGGTCTTCCCCAGGGTGGCTCTATCTATAGTCACGTTGGCTCCTATCTCCACCTCATCCTCAATTATCACCGTGCCCAGATGAGGAATCTTATGGTATCTGTTATTCTCCTCATAATATCCAAATCCCTCACTCCCAATAACGGTTCCACTCTCAATAACCACCTTATTTCCGATAACTACTCTCTCCCCTATGGTTACACGGGGATGAATAAAAGTCTCTTTTCCAATAATAGCCTTCTTCCCAATGTAGGTGTGAGCAGATATAACCGTCTTTTCTCCAATTCTCACTCCTTCTTCTATAACTGCATAGGCTCCAATGGAGACACCTTTACCAATCTCCACATTCTTACCGATAACTGCAGTAGGATGAATCTGATCTTCTTTCTTTTCCTCTTTAAGAAGATTCAAAATCTTAGCCACTGCGGAGTAAGGGTTATCGGCGCGAATCATGGGTTTACCGTTTTCGGGGAAATTTTTATCTACAATAATGGCAGAGGCACGTGTCTTAAAAAGCAAAGGTAAGTATTTATGGTTAACACAGAAGGTTATATCTCCCTCCTTTGCCTCTTCTAAGGAGGCTACCCCTTTAATTACTACTTCGGGGTCACCTACAACTTCTCCCCCTACCAGTTTAGCCAGCTCTTTTAACTTTATCTCCATCAAATTTTGTTTTTGCAACTTATATGCCAAAGTCTCTAACCCTCCCTTCTTCAGGCTTTTCAGTCTAAAAACCAGGATAAAATGTAGAATTTTTTCCACAAAAGTGTGGTATTAACGGAAACTCCTGGGGTCAATATTGAGTTTTCTTAACTTCAGGTAGAAATTCTTTCTATCCATCCCTATCTGGCGGCAGGCTTTAAGGATATTTCCTCTCGTTTTCTTTAGAACTTCCACTATAAACCTTCTATCAAACTCCTCTAAGGTTTTTCTCTTAGCCTCCCGGTAACTGGAGAGAGAAAGGGAGACTTCTCTTTCTTCAGGGATGGAGAAGACTCTATCATCCAGATAAGGGGAATCACTCAAAACTATGGCTCTCTCCACCAAGTTTTCCAGTTCTCTAACATTTCCTGGCCAGTGATAGTTCATTAATTTTTTTAAGGCTGTCTGAGTGAGACCCTTAATTTCTTTCCCCATCTCCTGAGAGTAAATTTTAATAAAATGTTCTACCAGTACCGGAATATCTTCCTTCCGTTCCCTTAGAGGAGGGAGATAGATGGGAAAGACATTCAACCTGTAGTAGAGGTCTTCCCTAAAACTTCCTTCCTGAGTAGCCTCCGCCAAATTTCGATTGGTAGCAGCAATTACCCTTACATCCACAGAGTAAGTGGTATTACTTCCCAGAGGCTCAAACTCTCTGGTCTCCAGAAATCTCAGGAGTTTAGCCTGCAATCCCAAAGAAAGAGAAGAGACCTCATCCAGGAAGATAGTCCCTCCCTCAGCCAGATGAAATTTCCCTTTCTTATCCTTGACTGCTCCGGTAAAGGCTCCTTTACTGTGCCCAAATAGTTCGCTCTCCAGCAGGTTCTCAGGTATAGCTGCACAGTTAACTACCACATAAGGTCTTTTTCTCCTGGGACTTAACATATGAATGGCTCTGGCTACCAGTTCTTTACCTGTTCCAGTCTCCCCTTGAATAAGAACAGTAGTCCTTTCCGGAGCTACTTTCTCTATCAAACGAAACACTTTCTTAATAGCCTCAGATTTCCCCACTATGCGGGTTCTACTTTCTCTAAAGAGTTCTTCTCTCAGGAGAAGGTTCTCTGTCTCCAATCGTTTAATTCTCAGAGCCTTATTTACAATCTCCCCTACTTCTTCCAGATTGAGGGGTTTGGTTATATAATCAAAGGCTCCTTTCTTCATAGCCTTTACCGCAGTCTCCACAGTAGCGTAAGCGGTAATAAGTATTACCTGGGTGGAGGGATAATTCTCCTTGGTCTTTTCCAGTATGGTAAGCCCATCTACATCCGGCATCTTAAGGTCGGTAATTACTACATCAAATTCTTCCTTTCCCATCTCCCTTAGAGCCTCTTCTCCGGTAGTGGCAGTCTTTACCCGGTGTCCCTCTTCTTCCAGTTGAATCTGAAGAAGACGGGTTATCTTGACCTCATCATCAATTACCAGAATTCTTCCCATTTTTACTCTTGAGGGAAAATTAGATGAAAGGTAGTTCCCTTCCCTACTTCACTCTCCACCTTTATCTCTCCTCCATGAGCCTCTACAATCTTACTGACAATAGAGAGCCCTAAACCTGTCCCCCCTTCACGGGTGGTAAAGAAGGGGTCAAAGATTTTGGAGAGCATCTCTTGAGGAATACCTGTCCCCGTATCCCTCAAAATGATATTTACCCTGCCATTAAGAGAGAACAAATCTATCTCAATCCTTCCTCCTTCCGGCATAGCCTGAATAGAATTAAGGAGAAGATTAAGAAACATCTGTTGAAACTGTTCAGGGTCTACCTCCACTGGAGAGAGAGGATGTTGATAATTTTTTATTATCTGAATACCTCTCTTCTTAAATTCGCCCTGAAGTAGATTAAGTATTTTCTCCATAAGACCTTCTAACTCCACATTTCTTTTCTTGGGTACAGGGGTCCTGGCATACTGAAGGAAATCGTTAACTACCCGATTAAGTCTCTCCGACTCTTCCACAATGAAAAAGAGAAGTTCTTTCTTCCTCTCTTCTGTTAAATTTGCCTTTTTCAGCATCTGAGCAGAATTTTTAATAATTCCCAAGGGATTTCTTATTTCATGGGCAATGGTGGCAGCAATCTCTCCTAAGGTTATGAGTCTTTCACTCTTTCGCAATTCTTCCTCCACTTCCCTCATCTTCTTTAGTTGTTGGGCCATCAAATTAAAAGCCTGAGCCAGCCTACCAATCTCGTCCTTTGTTCTTACCGGAATAAACTGGTCCAGATCCCCTTCCGCAATGGCTCGCGCTCCTTTGGTAAACTCTTTAATGGGTCTCACTACCCCTTTAGCCACCACATACCCTAAAGCAGCTGCTATAAAGAACCATAGAAAAAGGAAAAAGGGAAGGAACCGTTTCCAGACCACGGGGAAGGTATAACTGCGAGGGAACCCCAGAATTACCATGCCCAGTATCTTGCCCTCTTCTCCCACCAAAGGCTTAAGATAAAGGGCATATGGTCGTTCTTTCAGAATCCCATAAGGCTCATAAAAAGATTGATGCTCTAAGAGTACCCTTCTTACTGCTTCCTGGGAGACTCTCACATCCCGAATCCATCTATCAGGAAGAGGGAGAGCACTTTCCTCTCCCACTTTTTGATAAATTCTCACCTCCAGCCCCACATTCTGGGAGAGATTATGGGCAAACCTGTCTCCCAGAATATAGCCGGTAATAATTCTTCCCCAGATTTCTCCTCCCACCTCTACAGGTATTACTGCTCCCGCGATTAGTGTTTTTAAGTCTTCCATCTCTATCCGGATTATCCTTTTACCTTTTATGGGGCTCTTTCCTCCCATTACCAGTATCACATCCACAGGAAACTCTACCTTGAACTTAGCCAGGAGTGAGGATACCTTCTCCTCATCCTGAGCAATTAAAGCCTCTTTAAATCCTGGCTCCTGAAGCAGTATTTTCCCTATAAGGTAGGCTTTTTTCTCCATCTCCACCACTGCATTATCTACCACTTTACCTGCTTGCTCTAACCTTCCCTCAATTTCCTTCTCCAGACGTACAGAGACCCAACGAGTAGTTATAAGGAAGGAGAGAATAAGGGGAGAAAGGGCTACTATTACAAAGGCTATTATTAGTCTATTCTCCAGCCTTAAAGGGAAAATTTTCCTCACTATGTTGTAATTATACCACACTCTGAGAGTATATTCTTTCGGTAGAAATTTTCCCCCGATTAAGTTAAACTCCTTTAGGAAATGAAAGAGGGAGAGATTTTTAAGAAAATTTATGAGATTTTTGGAAAAGAGAAGGTAGAGATCTACTTGGTAGGGGGGGCAGTGAGAGATACTCTTAGAGGTGAGGAAATAAAGGATATTGATTTTGCCACTCCTGTAGAGCCTCCTCGTATAAAGAAGATACTGAATGGGGCAGGAATAAGGACATATCCTGTAGGATGGGAATTTGGGACAGTGGGAGCTGTGATAGGAGGGAAAGAAGTGCATATTACCACCTACCGAAGAAAAGAAAAGTATAAACCAGGGGACCGCAAGCCAGAGGTGGAGTTTGGAGGAAGTATTGAGGAAGACCTCAGGAGAAGGGATTTCACCATCAACGCTATGGCTCTTACCCCGGAAGGTAAACTTATTGACCCCTTTGGAGGGAGGGAAGACCTGGAGAAGGGAATAATACGCACACCTCAAGACCCTGATGATTCTTTTCAGGATGACCCTTTAAGAATGCTTAGAGCCTTCCGCTTTCAATCTCAACTGGGTTTTAAGATAGAGAAGAACACCTTTGATTCTATCAAAAGAAACGCTTTCCGGGTGATGATTCTTTCCAAAGAAAGAATACAGATGGAGATGAACAAACTCCTGGTGGGTAAGTTCGTAGAAAAGGCTCTCCTTAATCTTATGAACTCCACCCTTCTCAATTACTTCCTTTATGAACTTTATCCCCTCAAAGATCTGCACCAGAGTATCCAGGAACATCATAAAGATGTGTGGAAGCATACTGTAAGAGTGGTAGGTAATACTCCACCGGAGGAAGTATTGAGATGGGCAGCTCTTCTACACGATATAGCCAAGCCTTATGTGAGAAGTGTAGAGCAGGGAGAGATTCATTTTTATAGGCACGAAGACTTGGGAGCGGAGATGGCTTTCCATATCCTTACCCGGCTGAAATTTCCTAAGAAAATGGTTAAGGAAGTGGCTTTCTTAGTAGCCAAACACATGAGACCTGCTCTTTACCGTTCAGAATGGACGGATAGTGCAGTGAGAAGATTCATCAGGGAGATGGGAGAGCGATTGGAAAAAGTCATGACTCTGGCTAAAGCAGATATTACTTCCTATCGCCCGGAGAGAGTGAGAGAAAGACTCAGGCTACTGGAAGAATTATCTTCCAGAGTTGAAAGACTGCTCTCGGTAAGGGAAGTTACCTGTCCGGTAAATGGTTTTGAAATTATGGAAAGATTCTCCCTTAGCCCTGGACCTTTGATTGGTAAGATTAAATCTCTCCTCTTGGAAGGGATACTTAACGGAGAATTACCTGAGACTTCAGAAGACAAAGAAATTTATTTCCAATTTATAGAAAAGAAACTACCCTCCTTACTTGCTAATGATATCTGTGGAGAGAAGAAGGAACAAAAGTAAAAGGAATCTTTGCCTCTTCTCAAAATTTAGAGAAGAGGGGTGAGGATTCTTATAGCCCTCTTAATATCCCTTATCTGCTGAGGACCAGTAATCTCTCTCTCTATAGTTATGGGACCCTTAAATCCTTTCCTCTTGAGTCTGGGGATAAGAAGTTTAAAGTTCACCCTCCCCTCTCCCAAGGGAACTTCCTTTCCCAGATATTCGTCTCTATTAGGCCATAATCCATCCTTGGCATGCATCCCTCTCACCCACTCTCCAAAAATCTCTATCGCATCTAAGGGATTAGCCATCCCATAAAGAATGAGATTGGCAGGGTCTAAATTTATCCCTACATTCTCCATTCCCAGATCCAGAATGGTTCTCCTTAAAGTGGAAGGTAACTCCTGACCCGTTTCAAAACAGAAAACCTGCCCGTTTTTAGCACAGTGTTGAATAAATTCTCTCATTACCGGTAAAAAACTTTTATAAATGGGGTCCTCCTCATCATCAGGAATAAACCCCACATGGCAAGTAATGGAATTTACCCCCATATCTCTCACCATATTGGAAAATTCTTTTGCCAGTTTTAGTCTCCTCTCCCGATAAGCGGGAGGGATAAAACCCATAGTGGAAGGACCATCTTTAAGGTTGAATACCTGTCCTTCAAAGAGAAGAAAGAAAGAGGAAATTTCTACTCCTTCTCTATCCGCACATTTTCTTATAAACTCGGGGTCAAATTTACCCACCATTCTCTCTGCCACCGCACTTACCTGACATGTAGGTATCCCCAGTCTTCTCACTTTTTCAAAGGCTTGGGAGGGGTCTCTGCTCAGACTTACAATTAATCCCAGTTTTAATTTAGCCATGACCAGATAGCATAATTTAAAAGAGAAAATTTTTCAAGCCTTTGGGGTATTACTTATTCCAAACTTCTATCAATCGCTATTTTGACAGAACTTTCTATCTTCTGTATTATCAAGATGACCGCAGAGAATGACTCAAGTTTAGCAGACCTTTGAATTGCAAAGAAAAGAGAAATTAAGGTAAAATCTTTGGAGAATCATGGTGGCTAAAGAGAAGAAAGAAAAGGTAAGGGTTCATCTTCTCATCTCTGGGTTAGTGCAGGGGGTATTTTTTCGTTCTTATATGCAGAGGGAAGCACGAAGTTTGGGTCTTACAGGATGGGTTAAGAATAGAGGGGATGGAAAGGTAGAAGCAGTGGTGGAAGGGGAAAAGAAAGCCGTGGAGAAAATTATTCAGTGGGCTCATAGAGGTTCTCCCATGTCCAGAGTGGAGAAGGTGGAGGTAAGGTGGGAAGAGTACTTAGGTGAATACGATACCTTTTTTATAACCTATTAATATAATTATGGTCAGCCTAACTTTCCTGGGTACTGGAGGAGCTCGCATAGTTGTTTTCAAACAAATTCGTGCTTCGGGAGGAGCATGGTTTGACGTGGAAGGGACTCAGTTTCTCTTAGACCCTGGTCCAGGCTCCTTGATAAGGTCACTGGAGAGGAAACTGAATCCCACCAAACTTTCTGGAATAATCCTTTCCCATCGTCATCTTGACCATTCAGCAGATATAAACACCATGATAGAAGCCATGACGGAAGGAGGATTTAAGAAAAAAGGTATAGTATTTGCTCCTCGCGATGCTTTAGAAGAGGACCCGGTTATCTTGAAGTATGTGCGGGGATATGTGGAGAGAATAGAGATTTTAGAGGAAGGCAAAGAATACTTCCTCGGGAAGGTAAAATTCTCCACACCTTTACGCCATATTCATGGAAATGCTGAGACTTATGGTTTTATCTTTGATCTCTCCGGATATAAACTCTCCTGGATAACCGATACTCGCTATTTTGATAAACTGGCTTCCACCTACAAAGCAGAGATTATGATTTTTAACATGGTAAGACTTCTTCCCTCTCATCTTGACCATCTATGTAAAGAGGATGTAGAGAAAATTCTTAAAGAAGATAAACCCCGCCTTGGAATTATTACCCACTTTGGGATGAGTGTGCTTAGAGCAAATCCCTGGAAAGTAGCTAAAGAAATGGAAGAGAATACCGGGGTGAAGGTAATTGTGGCTAAGGATGGAATGGAAATTAAAATGGAGGAATTACTGGGGTGAAAGGAACCCCATCTTTATATTTTAACCGTTTTCTTTACTTTCTGACTTTTCTCACTTTCACCATCCTGGTAATAGAGTATGGATTCTCGCTGGATTCTCTCACTCTCCAAGTTTTTCACTATCTTCAATTATCCTTTGCTCTAATTTTTCTCTTAGAGTTTCTTTTCCTATGGATAAGAGAAGGATTAAATCTTAAGACTCTAAGAAACAACCTGGCGGAAACCGCTCTCCTTATCCTTTTGGTGATAATGTTTCTGCTTTACAGCTGGCTAATTAATAGTGGCAAAATTATAGGATTCCTGGAGAGGACCCATCACTTTACTCCCCAAACAGGCTATCTTATCCCTATACAGATATACCTGAGTTTCAATATTCTCCTTAAATTAATCGGAATTCATAAATCCTTAATTTATCTACGATTAAAGCCAAGTCAGTTAGTAATTATCACTTATCTGGCTATCATCATAGTAGGGACCCTGCTTCTCTCCCTCCCCCGGGCTACCGTAAAGGAGGGAGTAAGTTTCATTAACCGGCTCTTCACTGCCACTTCGGCTACCTGTGTTACTGGACTTACAGTAGTGGATATTTCTAAAGTTTTTTCCACCTTCGGGCAATGCATTATCCTGCTTTTAATCCAGATAGGCGGATTAGGATTGATGACCTTTGTCTCTTTCTTTGCTCTGATTCTGGGAAAAGGGATGGGAATGAGAGAAAGAGCGGTTCTTAAGGATGTGCTGGATTACGAGATGATGGGAAGGTTGGGAAGACTTATAATGACAATGCTCCTTACCACTTTTTTCTTAGAAGCAGTGGGAGCAGGTATCTTAACTCTCTTCTTCCATCATTACCTTGCCAATCCCTTAAAGTCTTTTTACTACGGTATTTTTCATGCTGTATCCGCCTTCTGTAATGCAGGTTTTTCCCTCTTTACCAATAGTTTTCAGGATTTTCAGGACAAGTTAGGTTTTAATCTCACCATCACCACCCTCATCATCCTGGGAGGATTAGGATTTCTGGTAATTCAGGACTTTATGCGTTTTCTTTATAGAAAAATTAAAGGAGAATTTGTGCGTCTTTCCCTCCATTCTCGCTTAGTTCTGCTTACCACCCTCTCCCTCCTGGTGGTAGGGACTTTTCTTTTTCTTCTTCTGGAGAAGCGAAACATATTACCTCACCAACCTGGTAAGGCGCTTCTGGCTTCCTACTTCCAATCCGTTACTGCCAGAACTGCTGGTTTCTCTACGGTGGACATATCCTTGCTTCGGGAACCCACCTATCTCCTTCTCATCTTTCTCATGTTCATAGGAGCCTCTCCCGGCTCCACGGGGGGAGGAATTAAAACTTCCACCTTTGCTGTGCTTCTATTTACTATAATCTCTTACCTTCAGGGAAAGGAAAAAGTGGAGATATCTCGTCGAACTCTTTCTTCTTTTTTAGTGCATAAAGTTCTGGCTATTGTCTCCTTTTCTTTAAGTGTAGTCTTCCTCTCCACTTTTCTTCTGCTCATTACCGAGAAGTTAGCCTTTACTCAGATTCTCTTTGAAGTAATCTCAGCCTTCGGAACCGTGGGACTATCTACAGGAATAACCCCTTCTCTTTCTCCCGCGGGGAAATTGATAATTCTGGCTACTATGCTGGTAGGAAGGATAGGTCCTCTCACTCTTGCTTTAGCCTTGGGTCCCCGAACTAAAAAGGTAAAATATACTTATCCGGAAGAGAAGGTAATTGTTGGATGAGGCTTAAAGGAAAGTTACGGTAATGGAAGGGAATCAGCCGGATTGGAAATAGGTTTAAGAAAGAGGCTGATGAATTAAGGAGCAAAAGTGATAAAATGGGAGGAGGCAATACTTTGAAAGAATCTATTCCCTTTATGAAGAAGAGAGGAAAGGGAAAGATTACCTTCCCCTTGACTTCCATGGCTATTGGACGGTTACGGAACCGGTCCTTTTGGGATTAATGTAAATGGGCTTAGTTTAGGAGGGAAAGATGAGGGAAGAATCTTTAAAATTCTTGAAAAGATTAATCCAGACTCCTTCCCCTTCGGGGTATGAGGTGAGTATCCAAAAAATTATCCAGGAAGAACTTTCGGAAATCTGTGAGGAAGTAAGGAGAGATGTTCTGGGGAATGTAATAGGGGTGATAAATAAAGAAGGTAAGCCTCGGATAATGCTAGCAGGACACTGTGATGAGATTGGTCTTATGGTCAAATATATCTCCGAGGAAGGCTTCATCTACTTTACCCCTATAGGAGGGGTGGACCCCCATATCCTTCCTGGGAGGAAGGTTTATATTCATACTGGTAAAGGTAGAGTCACGGGGGTGATAGGTAGAAAACCTATACACCTTCTGGAAGAAGAGGAGAAGAAAAAAATTGAGAAGATAGAGAAGATGTGGATAGATATTGGAGCAAAGAGTAAGGAAGAAGCCTCTGAGAGAGTTTCTATAGGAGACCCCATTACCTTTGCCGAAGAACTGGAAAATCTTACTGAAGACATTCTGGCAGGAAGAGGTTTTGACGACCGGATAGGGGCTTTTCTTATGGTGGAGATTATGAGGGAACTGGCGGAAGAAAAAATATCTGCCTCCCTTTTTGGAGTATCTACAGTACAGGAAGAAGTGGGACTTAGAGGTGCCAGACCCTCTACTTATGCTATTCATCCAGATATTGGTATCTGCTTGGAGGTGGGATTTGCCACTGATTATCCAGAAGTAAATAAGAAAAAGTTAGGAGAATATTTCTTAGGAGAAGGACCTCTTCTATCCCGGGGACCAAATATTAACCCGGTTCTCTTTGAACTCCTTACCCAGGTGGCGAAGGAAGAAGGGATTAAGATCCAAGTGGTAGGAGAACCCAGAGGCACAGGAACCGATGCCAATGTGATGCAACTTTCTCGGGAAGGAGTGGCAACCTGTCTGGTGAGTATTCCTTTAAGATATATGCATACTCCCGTGGAATTGCTTTCTCTTAAAGATGTTGAGAATACTTTAAAACTGATAACTTCTTTCCTGAAAAGACTTTCTCCAGAAGTGGATTTGAGACCCAGATAAATGGCAAGGAGAGATGAAAAGAAAAATTGAAGAGATACTTAAAGAAAGTATCCGGGTAAAAGAGAAAATGTTATCTCAAGTAGAGGATATCCTGAGGATAACTCAATTTTTTCTCTCCACTTTGAAGAGAGGAGGAAGGATTCTTCTTTTCGGCAATGGAGGCTCTGCAGCAGATGCACAGCATATTGCAGGAGAACTGGTGGGCAGGTTCAGAAAGGAAAGAAAAGGAATTCCTGCTCTTGCCCTTACCGTGAACCCTTCTATCCTCACCTCTGTAGGCAACGATTACTCCTTTGAAGAGATTTTTTCCCGACAGATAGAGGCAATAGGGAGAAAAGAAGACCTGGCAGTGGGTATCTCTACTACTGGAAATTCACCTAATGTGATAAAGGGAATACTCAAAGCCAAGGAACTGGGCATGAAGACAGTGGGACTTTCCGGAGGAGAAGGAGGAAAACTTAAAGAGGTAGCAGATTTTACCTTGATAGTTCCTTCCAAGGAAACTCCCCGGATTCAGGAAGTTCATATCACCATAGGACATATTATCTGCGAACTGGTGGAAGAGGGGTTAGAGTCTTAACTCCTCCCACTTTCCGATAATCTCTTCTACAGGAAGTAAAAGAAGAAAGCCGGTTTCTTCTTTCTCAAAATCAATGTTTTCCTCTCTCAAGATGGAGACCAAATCCTCCACTTTCTCCTTATCCTCCACCAGAGCCAGGATAATGCGATTATGTGTTCTTCCTTTTCGTGCAAATTGCCTTAAACCGGCAAAAATAGGCACTTCATGCATCAAAATATCGGTAATACGGGTGGATTCAATCACCGAGGCTCCCAGAATCCCTGCTTCCACCATAGCAGAGAGAACCTGGTCTAAGAATTCTTCCCGATTAAGTATCACCAGTAATAACTTCATAAGGTCATCCTATTTTATCACACACCCTCTCTTATCTCTCCAGCCTTATAAAGTGACTTTCTGGTCATTATGGGACCCACAATCTCAGTTATGACCGTAGTGAAGAGAAGAATATTTATTACCAGTTTGGCTAAATTCTCTCCTGCCACTCCAAAAGAGGAAAAATCCTTCTCCACTACTACAGCCAGAGCAATAGCTACTCCTATCTGAGGCCAGAGACTGAATCCCACATACTTTCTCACCACTGGAGGAGCCTTAGCCATTTTTGCTCCCAGAGAGGCTCCTCCCACCTTACCCAGCATCCTGGCTCCAGTATAAACCAAACCCAGCCATCCAATAGTGGGAAGTAGGGAAACCTCCAGTTTAGTTCCTGCTAAAAAGAAGAAGGCAGCAATTATGGGGAATCCTGCCAGATTCAGAGTATCCATACATTGCACAAACCTACGAGTATGTCCCAGATTGCTTCCCACAAAAGCCATAACCATAATGGAGAGAAGTTCGGAGAGATGAAACTGGTGGGCAAGACCTTCCACAAGTAAAATCATTCCCACAAGTAAAGTAAAATTTTGGGTTCGTTCTCTTACCCGGGTAAAGAAAAAACCTAAAATTACTCCTCCTCCTAATCCCAGGACAATGGAACCCATTATTTCCTTTAAAGGAACTAAAAAAGCAGAAGAGAAACTTAAAGGAATTCCAGCCAGAAAAACCTTGGCTAAGGAAGCAGCAAAACCATAAATAATTAAAGCAATAGCATCATCACTCCCCACCACTCCTAAGATAGTAGTGGTAAGGGGACCCCGAGCCCGGTATTGATTTATCACCGCCACCGTAGCAGCAGGAGCAGTAGCAGAAGCCACAGCTCCCAGAATAAGAGCAGTATAAATCTTCTCCTTCATAAACATCATGAAGATAGTGACCAGTAAAAAGGCAAAGAAAGATTCCAAAAGGGCAATACATAAAATGCTCTTTCCCAACCTTCTGAGTCGAGTAATATGAAGTTCTCCCCCGATAAGGAAAGAGATTATTCCTAAAGCCAAATCATTGAGGATACTTACTCTTTCCACCGCCTGGGGACTTATGAGATTAAAGAAAGATTTACCCAGAAGAACTCCCATTATCACGTATCCGGTAACCATGGGAATACGGAAACGGTTTATAAGGTTTCCCCCCAGAAGAGCGAAGAGAACAGCAGAGCCGATTATAGTTAGAACACTAATCTCTCCCCACATAAAAATCCTTTCGGAAAGGAAGTATTTTACTCCTGTCTTCTAAGAATTGCCACTTTCCAGTCCTTCGGATGGAAAAAGGTAACCCTGAACCCTCTCTTCTATTCTCCCTTTATATCGGAATTGCTGGTGGTAAAGTTTTTTCAAAGTCTCTAAGGTATCTGCTTCTTCAGGAATCTTATCCTCCCTTATCCTTTCTATGCGAGCAAACCTTAAAGCAAATCCAGAAGGGTAATGGGGGCTCTTCTGAATTTCATTAAAACTTACCTCCACCACCACCTTAGGTTTAACTATTACTTTACCCCCCTCTTCCTTTATCTTGAGAGAAAGAAGAGTAGCGGTTATTTCTTCAAATTCTTTATCGGAAAGCCCCTTAAAAGTTTTACCCACAGGTAAAAATTTCCCTTCTTCAGTTCTTACCCCTAACTGGAAATCAGAAAGCCACCTTCTCCTTCTTCCATGCCCCCATTCAGCGGATATAATTACCAGGTCTAAGGTTAAGGTGGGCTTAACTTTTAGCCATAATTTACCCCTGATACCAGGAATATAGGGGCTATCCCATTTCTTAACCATTAATCCCTCATGACCTTCTTTTATAGACTCTTCCAGTAATCTTTCCCCTTCTTCTACACTCTTTATCTTTACAGAACTTGCCAGAGGAAAAGGAAGATTCAGTTGGGAAAGAATCTCTCTCCTTTTCCAGTAAGGCTCTTTAAAGAGTGGTTTTCCTTCCAGCATCAAAATATCAAAAAGATATAACTCCACAGGTATCTCCTGGGCTATTCTTAAGACACTCTTCTTCTCCTGAAATCTTCTCATCAATTGCTGAAAAGGGAGAGGTTTACCTTCTATTCCTTTCCCTATCACTTCTCCTTCCACCACAAACACAGAATCCACTTTCTCTATCTTATGGATTATTTCGGGAAGATAAGGGGTGACCTCTTTCCGGTGACGGGAGAAAATCCTCACCTCTCCTTCTCCCTTGTGAACCTGAACTCTTACTCCATCCAGTTTATACTCTACAAAAACCTTCCCCTGATGATATTGGAAGGCTTCTGATAAAGAATGAGCAGTATCCGCCAGCATGGGGTAAAAAGGAGTGAAGAGAGTAAATTTGTGCTCCTTTAAATTTTCTGGATGATGGAGAACCAGACCAGCAATTTCCTCCAAAGGCTTACCTTGAAGGATCAATTCCTCTACCTCCTCCCTCTTCACCTTTCCTATACGAAGGAGAGCCTCTTTTATTAATCCCTCCTTCACTCCATGCCTCATCTCCCCTATCAGATTTTTTATCAGATACTTTACCTCTAAGGGAGAGAGAAGGGAGATAAGTTCAAGGAGTCGCTCTTTCTTTCTCTTCTGGGAGGATTCTCCTTCTATCCGGGCAATTTCCTTCAATGCCTCATAAATCTCTCCCACGGTAAAAGATGAAGGAGGGTGAGGATATCTCTGGCTTCTCACTTCATAAACCGCTTCTCCAAAATCTCCTTTCTCTTTAAGAATTCTCCAAAATTCCTCATTTCCAAATAGCTGATAAAGGGTAGCCTCTCCCAGGAAAGATTTTAACTCAGGATGAGAAAAGGGCTTACCCAGAAGAAGAACAATCCCTGCACTCACTTCCTCCTCATTTAAGTTTTTAAGGAACTGCACAATCTTTTCTATCTTCTTATTCCTTTCCCTTATACCCTGAAGTTCCTCACAAACTTGAGCCAACTGGATAAACTTCAAACCACCCATATCCCCTCATTTTATAATATCTTATCCATGGTTGGAAAAGGGGATAAAATCTGGTAAGTTAGTCACAAGGATGGGTAATTTGAATCTACACTTAGCAGGTGGTTTTGATGAGAGAAAAATAGAGGAAATAGTTGGTGGTGCCATAAGAGTTCTTGAGAAGACAGGAATGGTTCTTGAGCATGAGAAGGCACTGAAGATGCTATCTGATATAAAGGGGATAAAGGTAAAGAATAAAAAAGTTCTCTTCAGTGAAGAAATATGTAGAGAGTATCTTGAGAAATACAAAAAGGATGAGAGGAATCGCTCTCCACATAGAAAATTCAAACTGGAAGGTCCATGGAGCGCATTTTATTTTCTTGACCCTAAGACACAGGATATAAGACCTGCTACCAAAGAAGACTTAAGATACTCCCTCCGTTTGCTTGAAGGGCTGGATATATATAGGAATGTTGCACCTCTCCAGGCAACCGATCTCCCTAAGGAGATCAAGGCTGTAACCGAATGCAAAATTGTTATTGAGAATGCACCAAGAACAGGAATGGCACCTCTTACTAACAAACAGGATATAGAAACTGTGTATGAGATGTGTCAGGTTGTGGGTAGAAAACCGCCTATATGGAGCACAGAGATAACCATAAGTCCACTTAGACTAAATCCTGAGGCAATTGACCTTGTTCTTGAGTTTCTTGATAAGGGAATGATAATAGAAGGTGAACCAGGACCAATGATATCAGCAGGTTCAACAGGACCACTCCAATGTCCAGCATTCTTTATCCAGGGTCTTGCTGAATGGCTTGGTGGGTATATAGTTCTTCAATCTCTCAGTGGAGGTAAACTGGGTAATAATCCAGATTTTGCAACTGTTTTTAATGGAGGATTAAGATTTGAACCAATCCATTTTGATATGAAGTATGCATCTCCAGCATTTGGTTCTGCAGAGTCTGTGATACTAAGATTCCTTACAAGACAGATATTCAGATATCTTGGTGGTGACCCCACGATAGGAGGTTCTATGCGGACAACCTCAAAATCCATAGATGCTCAGTGTATAGCGGAACGTTCCATGAACTGTCTCATAGAAGCACTGGATGGAGTAAAAGTATATGTAGGGGCTGGTATGCTGAGTATAGATGAGGCTTTCAGTCCTGAACTTGCAGTCATAGATTCAGAAATTATAAAGTATGTGAAGAGAGTAACTGAAGGGATAGAGTATAAAGAAGGGATGGATGAGGCAGTTGAACTTATCTTGAGGGTCTCCCCTCAAGGGACATATCTAATGGATAGAACCACAGTTGAAAACTTTAGAAGATTCTTCTGGGATCCTGAAATTTTTGAACATACAACATTTGCACAATGGAATGAGAAGGGAAGACCTGCTCTTAGGGAAAAAGTAAGACAAAAGATGGATGAAGTGATAAAGAGTTACTCTTTTAAACTTGATGAGAAAAAGCAGAAAGAAATAGATAGGATCTACCACTCATATCTCAAGGAAAAGAGGGTATGCTAATTCTTTACTTGAATTGGGGCAAAAATTCCTTTGAGTTAACCAATAACTCCTCAAACATCTTCTCCGCTTTCTCAGGAGGAATTGCCTGAGGGTCAAGCATAAGGGCTTGAAGGGCAATATTTCGGTCACCTTTTACACCTGCATCTACTACCAATTCCTGCCAGGCAATTATCCTCTCAAGGTGCCCTTTCAAAACTAAAGGTGCCTCTCCCATATAAACTGGTCTTACACCAAAAGAATTGGTAACACCTTCAACCTCTAAAATTGCTGTAACAGGAAGATTACTAACTGCACCCTGGTTAGGAATATTGACTATATGAATATGTCTTTTACCAAGAGCAATGGCTTCTATTAGTTTACCCAAAGATTCTAAACTGGCTAAAGATTCTCTTTCTTGAGGGAGAGTAACTTTATCCAAAAATTCTTTAAAATCTTTCATTACTGCTTCTCTACTT
>CAZSGC010000001.1:73250-76667 GCA_964606225.1 uncultured bacterium
TATGATAAATTTTAATAAACCAGTAGTAATGGTTTGTTCCAATCCAGATTGTCTCAAGCTCTTCAGGAGGAATTTCCAGGATTTTTGCTATATACCTGATACCGGACTGCACTCCATGGCATATACCAATTACATTTTTGATACCTGAGTACTTTATTATTGCTCGACAAAGAATAGCCATTGGATTAGCATGGTTAATAAATATAGCATTTGGACATCTCCTCTCCATTTCCAAGCAGATATCCATGTAGACAGGAATAGTCCTGAAAGCACCCATCATCGCCGCTGGTCCACATGTATCACCGATTATCTGATATACACCGTATTTTGCACATATATGAAGGTCATTAACATGAACTGGAGAAGAATAATAACCACCGCCACCCCCTCCAACACCACCAATATTGGCAATAACAAAATCTGCTCCATCAACTGCTTCAGGAAGACTTTTGGTAGCATATATTTCAAAATTAGCACCCGCTTCTTCAGATAATCTTCTACCACATTTTGCCATAAGTTCTGCTCTCTCCAGGTCAATGTCATAAAGGACAATCTCACTCCCTTTTAATCCCTCCCTTACTGCAAGGTCAGAAAGAGTCTCACCGAAATAATAAGAACCTCCACCAAGACAAACTATCTTTTTCCTTCCCATTTTTCACCTCCTCTTTTTGAAGAATGTATTGAGGTTTTGCCAAATGTGAAGAGCAAATTCATGGGGTAAGTTTATCCTAAGGGTCTCAATTTCTCAAGAGGGGATATAACTTTTAAGTTTCTATTGTGGTATAATCTCCCAGAATGCCCAAGAAAATTCACCGTAATCTTTACCATCTTCTGGTGGGTTTACTTTTCCCTTTAGGATATCATTTTGCTCATACTCGCATCTGGCCTTCTATCTTTATAGGGGTGCTTCTTTCCCTCATGATAGTCTTTGAAGTTCAGAGATTTCGCAAACCTGGTTTTAACCGCTGGGTTTTTGAGCATGTATCTGCCTTGGTAAAAAAGAGCGAGGAGAAGAAACCTACAGGTACTACCTTTTTTCTCCTTAGTGTGCTTTTAACCATATCTCTTTTTCCCAAATATATAGCTGTATCTGCCTTAACTTTTTTAGCCTTAGGAGACGTGGCTGCAGCCATGGTAGGAGAAAAATGGGGAAGAGTACGGATTTTCTCCAAATCTTTAGAAGGTTTTTTAGCCTTCTTTGTGGTAGCTCTTCTTTCCGGCCTTTTCCTTATGAGGCTTTATCCTGATTTAACTCTCCATCTGGTAACTATAGGAGCACTGGCTGCGGCTATTATTGAAATCTTACCCCTTCCGGTAGATGATAATTTCTCCATACCTCTTCTCACCTCTATTGTAATGCTGGTGGCAGTAAAGTTTTAGAAACTTATGGAGAAGATCACCATAAGGGAAGGTTCTCCCATTAAAGGTATTATTCGGGTTCCTGCGGATAAATCTATTTCTCATAGAGCCCTTATCCTGAACGCTTTAAGTAAAGGGAAGGCAAAGATTGAAAATCTTTTAGAAGCAGAGGATATCTTAAGGACTGTAGAGATTCTCAAATCCTT
This sequence comes from uncultured bacterium, assembly GCA_964606225.1. Classification (GTDB taxonomy): domain Bacteria; phylum CAIJMQ01; class CAIJMQ01; order JAADFP01; family CAZSGC01; genus CAZSGC01. The sequence goes on from CAZSGC010000001.1 coordinate 74,816, forward strand.
GGGAGTGGAGATACATAAAGATGGGAAATGCTGGAAAGTGAATGGAAAGGGATGGGAAGGATTAAAGGAGCCTCAAGATATTCTGGATGCTGGTAATTCTGGAACCACGGCGCGTTTAATCCTGGGGGTTCTCTCTTCTCTTCCCTTTTTTTCTGTTCTAACGGGAGACAACTCTTTGAGGAGACGTCCTATGAGGAGGGTAGTGGAACCTCTCAGGATGATGGGTGCTTCTCTATGGGGAAGAGAAGAAGGAAATTACCTTCCCATAGCGGTAAAGGGAGGGAATTTAAAGCCTATTCATTACGCACTTCCTGTAGCCAGTGCTCAGGTAAAATCTGCCCTTATTCTGGCTGCTCTGCACACAGAAGGAACCTCTATTATTGAAGAACCCCTACCTTCTCGAGACCATACAGAGAGAATGGTGAATTTCCTGGAGGGGAAAGTGGAGCGGGAAGGTAAAATGCTTAAAGTAAAAGGAATACAATCCTGGAAAGGGAAAAGTATGCATATTCCTGGAGACATTTCCTCTGCCGCTTATTTTATATCCTTAGCCCTTCTCAAAAAAGGGAGCCAGTTAATAGTGGAGGATGTGGGACTTAATCCTACCCGGATGGGTTTTCTTCATCTACTTAAGGAGATGGGAGGAGAAATATCTTGGGAGATTGAAGAGAAGGAATGGGAGCCCAGAGGAAAGATAGAAGTTAAAAGTTCTCCCCTTAAGAGCATAACTGTGGATAGAGAAAAAATACCTCTCCTTATAGATGAGGTCCCTCTGCTGGCTGTTCTGGCTACACAGGCAGAAGGGACCACCGTGATAAAAGGAGCAGAGGAATTGAGAGTCAAGGAGTCAGACAGAATTTCCACTATCTGTGAGAATCTAAAGAAGATGGGAGCCAAGGTAGAGGAGAGAGAGGATGGAATGATCATCGAAGGGCCTACTCCTTTGAAAGGTGCAAAGGTAAAAAGTTTTGGAGACCATCGGGTGGCTATGAGTATGGCAGTAGCAGGATGGATAGCCAGAGGGGAAACGGTGATAGAAGATTATGAGTGTGTGAATATCTCCTTCCCCTCTTTTTTTGATGCATTGTTTTCTTTAAAAAAGTGAGGTTAAAGAAAAGAGATAAGAGACTTTTAATCATACTGGTCTTTTTCTCTATATGGATATATCTTCTTTATGGCAAAGGAATGCGGTTCTTTGAGGTGCCTTCGGAGTCCATGCTTCCTACTCTTCAACCAGGAGACCATGTGGTGTGTTTCCGGATAAAGGAAGTAAAGAGAGGTGATGTGGTAGTTCTCCAGCATAAGAGAGATGGAAGAGAAATTATTGTAAAGAGAGTAATAGGACTGCCGGGAGAGGTGGTAGAGGTAAAAGAAGGTAAAGTTTTTATCAACGGTAAACCACTCATAGAGCCTTATATTAAGGAACCTCCTGAATACGATACCCTCCCGGTGAAGTTACCTCCCGGTCATATATTTGTCTTAGGAGACAATAGAAACAACTCAGAAGATTCCTCTGTCTTTGGTCCGGTACCTCTTAAGGACTTAATTGGAAAAGATTATTTTATTTACTGGCCACCCTCCCGCATAGGCAGGGTGAGATAAAAGGTGGTAATATAAGATGGACTCATTAATTGGAATAATCGGAGAATGAAGATCGGTAAATTTGAGGTTAATTCTATTTATAGAGGAGATTGTCGGGATCTAATACCTTTACTTCCCACAGAAAGCATTGACTTAATTATTGCCGATCCTCCTTTCGGCATCGCTTTTCATGGGAAACCATCTAACTATCATCGCACTTCTTCCCGGGTTATAGAGGGGTATCAAGAAGTAGAAAAAGATTATGAAGAAT
>CAZSGC010000002.1:0-36983 GCA_964606225.1 uncultured bacterium
CCCCGACTTTCCCTTTACTTCATATCTTCTCCTCACCCCTGAGAAATCCTGAATCTTTTGAAAAATCTCCCTCCAGTCCGCCCCCAGAAAATGGGAAAGATAAATCCCAGGTAAAGCATTCAGTACATTGTGATAGCCTGGCAGAGGCAAGTCTACTCTTCCAATTTTTTTATGATTAAGAGAGAGGGTAAAATGGGTGGAAAAGGGATAAAATTTTACCTGCTCCACCCTTAATTCTGCTTCCTTTCCCCCATAAGTTAAGACAGGGTAACTTTTGGAGAGGGAGGAGAGGAGTTTTTTCACTCCTGGACAGTGAATATTCCCCATAATGAGACCTCCAGAGGCAGTTTTGGAGGCAAAAGTATAGAAGTCCTGCCATAAATTCTCTATTTTCTCATACCTGTCCAGATGGTCATTATCGATATTGGTTAAGATACTAATAAAAGGATGTAAAAGCAAGAAAGATTTATCACTCTCGTCGGACTCACAAACAATGTACTCTCCTTCCCCCCATTCCGCAGAAAATCCTAAAGAATCTATCTCTCCTCCTAAATAATAGGAGTGAGAGAGTTTAAGTTTTTTAAGGAGGAAAGCCAGGATAGCAGAAGTGGTAGTTTTTCCATGAGTACCTGCTATTATTATCTCTTTCTTCTCCTTAACCAGAAGCGATAACTTCTCTCCTCGAGAAAAAAGAGGAATTTTCCTCCTCTTTGCCTCTACAATCTCGGGATTGTGGGCATTTATGGCTGAAGAGTAGACTACCTCTCTCACATCATTACTGATTATTTCCTTACTATGTCCAGTATAGGTCTTTATACCGAGGGACTGGAGTTTCTCCAGTGTTGGTGAAGAAAGAAGGTCTGAACCCTGAACCTGATACCCCTTTTGATGTAAAAGGAGGGCCAGGGACCTCATCCCCGCTCCCCCAATACCTACCAGATGTATCTTCCCCTTCATTTTCTTCTTAATCCCATCTCTTTACAGATAATCTCTTCTGGAGAAATACCAGGGGTTACTCTGGGGGAGAGATTCTCCACAGAAGGGGGACGGGAGAGTAAAGTGATAAGTAATCTCTTCAGCCTTACTATCTGATGTTCCTCCACTATCCAGAATCCTCCCTTTTTCTGAAACCAGAGAGCATTTTCTTTCTGGTGATAAGAGTCTCTGGTTTTCAAAGGAATAACCACCGAAGGTATATTCCACATATACAACTCACTTAAAGTGACTGCTCCACCCCGAGTGAGTGAGAGTGTGGCTTGGGAGTAAAGTCTATCCATAGGGTATTGAAAAGGAAATACTTCTGCCTTTATTTTCCACTTATCATAAATTCTCTTCACCTTAAGGTAATCTTTCTCTCCCGTAAGGTGAAGAATTCTCCAACCTTGTGGTCTTATCTGGCACAGAATACGGGAAACTTTCTCATTCATAAATTCAGACCCCTGACTCCCTCCTAAGATTAAAAGAGTAGGAAGGGACGAATTTTCCCTTTTAAGAGGAAAAGAATTCACCATCATACCTGCATAAACCGCTTTTTCCCCTTCAAAATAAGAACCTGTCTCTGGGAAACTCAAGAAGATTTTCTGAGATAGGCGAGAAAGGAAAAGGTTGGTTCTCCCCGGTATTACATTTTGCTCATGAACATAAAGTGGAATCCTCAATATATAAGCAGCCAGACCACCGGGAAGAGAACCATAACTACCCATTACCATAACCTTCTGAGGTCTTAATAGTAGAAAAAGAATTAGAGATAGCAGGAAGGAAAAGAAGAGACCCACTCCAAATTTAAATTTTCCCTTTTCTTTACTCCAGAGAGGTAAAGCATAAAAAGGGAAATCCTCTTTTTTGAGGATTTCGACTAAGTATTTCTTAAGGGGACCCATGAACTTAACCTCTACCTGAGGAAAATTTTCCCTCAAAAATTTAGCCAGTTGAAGGGCAGGAAAAAAATGTCCTCCGGTGGGTCCCACTACAAAGATAATTCTCATCCTCTTCTGGCAATTTGGGTAAGTAACCCTGCCATGGTCAGATTTACTACCATGGAGGTCCCCCCCACACTGATAAAGGGTAAAGTTATACCCTTAGGGGGAAGAAGTCCTACACTTACACCCAAGTTTATGAATGCCTGCAAACCTATAAGGAGGGTGATTCCTAAAGCCAAGTAAGAAGGGAAAAGTTCTTGAGATTTCCAGGCAACCCGTAATCCACAAATTACCAGGATGAGGAAGGCAATTACGATGAGAACTCCTCCTATAAAACCCAGTTCTTCACCAATTATGGAGAATATAAAATCATTATGAGCACTGGGTAAATAAAAAAGTTTCTGTCTCCCCTCCCCTAATCCCTTTCCTATCAGCCCTCCAGAGCCCAAGGCTACCAGAGACTGGATTATCTGAAACCCTGCTCCCTGAGGGTCTTTCCAAGGGTTTATAAAGGCTATAATTCTACTCTTCCGATACCCCACCTTGACTATAAGTAAATATAGGGCGGGAAGGGAGGAAAGAGATAAGAAAAGCAGATGTCGAAGAGAGGCTCCCCCCACAAAAAAAAGGGAGAAGGAAACCAGACCTATAAGAAAACAGGTTCCTAAATCAGGCTGTAAAAGGAGTATAAAGAGAAGCAGAGATAGAACCAATAGAGGAGGGAAAAGCCCCTCTTTAAAACTTTTTAATTCCTTCCACTTTCTGGAAAGAAAATCAGAAAGCCAAAGAATTACTCCCAACTTGACCAGTTCAGAAGGTTGAAGGGTTACCTTCCCTACTCTCAACCATCTTCTGGCTCCTCCTGCTTCCCATCCTAAAGGAGAGAGAGTAAGTAGGAGAAGGGAAAGGGAGAGAAAGAGAAAAAATTTATTGTATTTTCTCCAGATTTCCCACTTTACCTGGTAACCCAGAAAAAAGAAAAGAACCCCTAAGAAAACCCAGGTTAAATGGCGGAAGAAAAAATAATAGGGATTACCAAACTTCTCCTTAGAATAAATGGAGGAAGAACTGTACACCATCAAGATACCCGTTATCACCAAGAAAGCAGTGACCAGTAATATTATTCTATAGGTTCTCATCCTTTCTTCTTTCTATCTCTTCTCTTACCATCTCCTTAAATACTCGCCCTCTCTCACGATAATCTGAAAACATATCCAGGCTGGAACAAGCGGGGGAGAGAAGTACAGTATCTCCTTCTCTGGAAAACTTAAAAGCAGTATGGACAGCCTCCTCCATTCCCGAAGAAGTTTCTACTCTCACTAAGGGAGTGAAGGTATCCACAATTTTCTCTCTGCATTCTCCTATGGCAATTATCAGCTTTACTTTCTTCTTAACTAAGGAGGAAAGAGAAGAAAAATCGCTTCCTTTATCTCTTCCCCCCATGATGAGGATAAGAGGAGGGGGGAGAGAGAGAAGTGCCTGTCTTAAAGAATCTACGGTAGTGGCTTTAGAATCGTCAATAAAAGTTATCCCCCTCCACTGGATAAATTTTTCCAGCCGATGAGGTAAACCGCGAAAGGTTTTTATTCTTTCCTGTATAAGGGAATTGGGCAGTCCGCATAATTTAACTACACAGACAGAAGCAAGTAGATTCTCCAAATTGTGCTTCCCTGGTAAACCCCATCCTTTAAGGGAACAAACTTTTTCTTCTCCCCGATGATCCCGAAAAAAAATACTTCCCTCTTTTATGAAAGTTCCCCAATGTTGATGAGGAGTGAGGGAAAAGAAGTACATCTTTGACTTTATACTTTTTTCTCTCTCCTCTCTACCCGCTACTTTAAGATTTACTACCGCAAAATCATCTGGAGTCTGGGGAGAAAAAATCTTCCATTTAGTATCTTCATACTCCTGGAAACTGGGGTACCTATCCAAATGGTCAGAGGTAATGTTAAGTAATACCGCTATTTGAGGATGGAAGAACTGCAAATCTTCCAGTTGAAAACTGCTTACTTCCAGAATTATCCATTCTCCCTTTTTCTTCTTCCTCACCAGATAAGAGAGAGGTATGCCAATATTGCCTCCCAAAAGGGCTTTTCCCTTAAGGAAATGGTGGAGGAGGCAAACAGTGGTACTCTTCCCATTGGTCCCGGTTACAGCAATGGTGGGGATAGAATTTAAAGAGAGAGCAAGATTCAATTCTCCCATTACCCTTTTTCTATGGGAAAGAAGTTTCTTTATCCAGCCTTGATTTCGATCTACTCCTGGGCTTAAAACTATGAGTTCTGAGGCTAAGAGGGGGGCAAGTGTATGTCTACCTATCTCTCCTTTAATTCCTTCTTTCTTCAGGTAGAAAAGTCTCCTGCGGAGAGAGGGATTCTCCTTTCGATCGGTCACCCAGACTTCCGAACCCAGTTCAGCCAGTAGCAAAGCAGCCTCATATCCACTCTTACCCAATCCTATTACTGCTGCCTTTCTTCCTCTCCCCAAGTTCATCTCATCTTCAGAGTAGCCAGAGAGAGGATGGCTATAATAAGAGTAAGAATCCAGAGTCTAATAGTGACCTTGCTTTCTGGCCATCCCAGAAATTGAAAATGATGATGAAGAGGGGCAATCTTAAATACCCGGCGTTTTAGAAGTCGATAGGAAAATACCTGAATTACCACGGATAAAATCTCTAAGACAAATACTCCTCCCACAAAAAGAAATAGTATCTCCTGTTTGGTGAGAAGAGCCACAGATGCCAGGGCTCCACCCAGAGCCATAGAGCCTGTATCTCCCATAAAAACTTCTGCCGGGTAGGAATTAAACCAAAGGAAACCCAGACAGGCTCCTACCAGACTACTGCAAAACACAGTCAATTCCCCACTTCCCGCCACATAGGGAATGAGTAGATAGTGGGCAAACTTAGCATGTCCCACCACATAACTTATTACTCCATAGGAGGCTAAAGCAATAAGGAAACAACCAATGGCCAGACCATCTAATCCATCGGTGATATTTACAGCATTGGTGACCCCTACCATATAAAGGATGACAAACAAAACATAAAAAATACCCAAAGAAAGTATCAAATTTTTAAAGAAGGGAAAAACTAAGGAAGTACCTACTTCTGGATGAAGAGGATGGAGATAAAGATAGATTCCCAACACTAATCCCCATATCCCCTGTCCTATGAGTTTCCCCTTTTTCCCTAACCCGCAAGAAGATTTATGGCGTAACTTGAGGTAATCATCTAAAAATCCTAATATTCCCATCCAGAGAGTAGAAAAAACAGCCAGCCATACCCAAGCATTATGTAAGTTTCCCCACAGGAGGAGAGAGAGTAAAAAACCTGCTATTATGATAATCCCTCCCATGGTAGGGGTGCCTTTTTTATTTTCTTGCAAATCATTCAGTTCTGGGCATTCCTTTCTAAAAGGGCAATCATGTATTCCATTGGTATCCAGTTTTCGGATAATCCAAGGACCTAAAAGGAGAGAGAACAAAAAAGCGGTGAAAGAAGCCATAGCACTCCTGAAAGTAATGTATCGGAAGATATTAAATATACCTATAATATCTTTAAGAGGGTACAGAAACTGATAAAGCATCTGGTAACACCTTCTCCAACTCTAATCTGTGTGAGGCTTTTACCCCTACCAGATCCCTTTCCCGCACCAGTAAAGAGAGAAAAGAAGAAATCTTTTCCCTTTCCAAGTGAAATACCTCCCGTCTTCCTTTTAAAGCCTGGAAAATCAGGCGTGTGTAATTACCAGTAGTGATAACCACATCTATGGAGGAAGATAAGAGTATCTGGGCTAACTTACTATGTTCTTCCTCTGCTCTTTCCCCCAATTCTAACATGTCCCCTATCACCACAATCCTTCTTCCTTCTACCTTAATGTTTTCCATAACCTCTAAGAACCTTCGGAAAGAGAGGGGATTCGCATTATAGGTATCATCTAAGTAGTAAACGCCTTCTACTTCCATAAGCCTCATCCTCCCGGGAAGAGGGGAAAAAGTAGAGATAGATTCCAGAATTTCCCCCTCCTCTATTCCCAGATATCTTCCCACCTCAAAAGCAACAAGAGCACTATAAACGGAAGGTATACCGGGTATGGAAAGATGGAAACTTCCCTTACCTATCTCCACCTTTGCCCGATAGAAAGAATCAAAGTCCAACCTTTTAGGTCTTATATCTCCTTCTTCTATCCCAAAAGAGATAAGTTCTCCAGAGAAATTCTGAGCAAAGTAAGAGAAGAAAGGGTCATCTGCGTTTAAGAAGGCTACAGAAGAGGTAAAAGATAAAAGTTTCCTCTTTTCCTCCGCTACCCTCATCTCTTCTTTAAATCCTTCCAGATGTCCGGGACCTATGGCAGTTATGATACTCGCCCAAGGAGAGGCTAAAGCAGCGAGCCTCTCCATCTCTCCTCTTTCGCTTACTCCTAACTCCACTACCATAAATTGCGTATCTGCTCCCATATTTAGAAGAGAAAGGGGTAGCCCTATAATGTTGTTAAAATTTCCCGGAGATTTACAGGTCGGGAAATGACTCTTTAAAACATGGTAAATCATCTCTTTGGTGGTGGTCTTACCACAACTTCCCGTCACTGCAATCACCTTAGGATTAACCTTTTCTCTCCAGTAAACCGCCAATTTCTGTAAAGCCTTAAGTGTATCATCCACCCATAAAATAGTACCCTTAGAGGAATAAAGGGGACGAGACACCAGTACTCCCCGGGCTCCTTTCTCCAGAGCCTGCTGGGCAAAGTTATTTCCATCATATCGAGGACCTTTAAGAGCAATGAAAAGTTCTCCTCCTTCTACTTTACGGGAATCGGTAGAGACCTTCTGGAAAACCTCCCCTTTTCCACCAGAGATTAACCAGGCTCCAGTAACTTTTACAATTTCTTCCACACTCAACTGCATATCTTTACCCTTCGTTTCTTTCTTTCCTTTAAAAATTTTTTAACCACTTCCCGGTCGCTAAAAGGTAAAACCACATCACCAAAAATCTGATAATTCTCATGCCCTTTTCCAGCCACAGTTACGCAATCTCCTTTCTCTGCCATCATAATTCCTCGATATATAGCCTCTTCCCGGTCAGGAATCACCTCCCACTTACAGTCTCCATCTATTCCTTTCTCTATATCTTTTATTATCTGGAGAGGGTCTTCCTCCCTGGGATTATCATTGGTAAGAAAAATATAATCGCTATACTGGGAGGCTACTTTCCCCATAAGGGGTCTTTTCCCTCTATCCCGGTTGCCTCCACATCCAAAGACAGTTATAACCTTGCCAGGTGTCATTTTCCGTAAGGTCTTAAGAAGAGACTCTAAGGCATCGGGAGTATGGGCATAATCCACTACCACTTTAATCTCTCTATCTCCCATTACTTCCATTCTCCCTGGAACCCTGCTTGTTTCTCTTAATCCCTTCCTAATGGTACCCCAGTCTATACCTTCCCCTCTTGCCCAACTTATAGAAGCAAGAGCATTGTAAAGATTAAATTCTCCAGTTAGGGGAAAGGAAAAGTTCTCCTTCTTACTACCTGCATAAACTTCTATCTCCATACCCTCCCAGTTCATCTCTTTAATGTAACCTTTTAAGGGTACAGAGTTGCATCCATACCAGTAAACTGGGAAAGAGGTAGGTAAATTGATGTCCCTTAAATAGGGGGAATCCTTGTTTATTACCAGAAACTTCCTCTCCTTCTTACTCTTAGTGAGGAGGTCGATAAGTCTTAACTTAGAGGTCAGATAATCTTTAAAAGTTCCATGAAAGTCCAGGTGCTCACGGGTTACGTTAGTGAAAATTGCGGATTGAAAGTTCACCCCCTCTACCCTTCTCAAGTGCAAAGCATGGGAGGAAACTTCCATTATGACCCACTTCACTCTTTCCTCCTTCATCTCTCCCAGTATCTTTTCCAAAAGAGGAGGTGGAGGAGTAGTATAAGAAGAGGGAATGCACCGGTCACCCCAACTATAACCCACGGTTCCTATTCTTCCTACATTCTCACCCGCCACCTCCAGAATGCTGGAAATAAGATAACTGGTAGTAGTCTTTCCATTGGTTCCCGTGATACCTACCACATTAAGAAAAAGGGAAGGATTACCATAGAACCTCTCACAGAGTAGAGAAAGCGCCTGGCGACTATCTTCCACTTCTACCCAGGTAACCGAAAAAGGTAGGAAAGAAAACTTTTCTTCACCCACAATAACTTTGGCTCCTTTTCTAAGGGCTTCGGGGATAAACTTATGCCCGTCAAAAAACCTCCCCTTTACCGCCACAAATAGATAATCCTCTTTAACTTCTTTGGAGTTATCGGTCAATCCCTTAATTTTTTTATCAGTCTCTCCCCGAATTTGTTTGATTCTAAGACCCTTTAGAATTTCCTTAAGAATCATTTTTACCCCCTTAAGTCTCGAGGAGACATTCCACAATATCTAATAACCCCTTCCATAACTCTCTTAAAACAGGGAGCAGCGATCTCCCCTCCATAGTAGAGACCCTCTGGCTCATCTATAACGAGCAAGAGGAGAAATTGGGGTTTCTCTACAGGAATAAAACCCACAAAGGAGGCTACGAATTTGCCTGAGTCATATCCCTCACCAGGCACGTATTTCTGAGCAGTCCCTGTCTTTCCCGCCACTCTGAAACCTTCAATTTGTGCCTTTCTTCCTGTACCCTTCTCCACCACTCCTTCCATCAATTGTCTCATTAACCGGGCAGTCTCAGAAGAGATGGCTCTCCTCTTTACCTTTCTGGTGCCTCTGTAAACAATCCTTCCTTCTTTATCTCTGATCTCTTTCACTACATAGGGTTTCAATAGATAACCTCCATTGGCAATAGCAGAGACAGCCATGGCTAACTGAATGGGAGTTACTCCTATCTCCTGTCCAAAAGGTATAGCCGCCATGGAAACCTTAGACCAATGAGAGAGGGGTCTTAATATACCCTTCTCCTCCCCCGGAAGGTCTATCCCGGTCTTCTCTCCAAAACCGAATTTTTTTATATAGTTGTAAAGTCTCTCCTCACCTACTTTCATCCCAATCTTGGTAAGTCCTATATTGGAAGAAAACCAGAGAGTCTCCTTCACGGTAAGCCATCCATAGGGATGATGGTCGTGAAGCAGATGCCCATAGAAAGGGAAACTTCCTCTTTCACAGAAAATCTTTTGCTCTGGTTCCACTACTTTTTCTTCCAAAGCAATAGATAAAGTTATAACTTTAAAAGTGGAACCCGGCTCATAAACCATCCCAATAGCCCAGTTTCTGGGAGAAGAAAATTGATACTGATTGGGGTTATAATCGGGAAGAGAGGCCATGGCTAAAATTTCACCACTCTGTGGATTAACCATTATTCCCACACTTCTTTTTGCCCTGGTCTCCTCATGCGTCTTCTTTAACTCCTTCTCCAGTAGATACTGAATACCTTCATCTAAAGTAAGAATTACGGTTTTCCCTGGAACAGGTGGATAGTACTTCTCCTCCACGGAAGCCAGAAGAACTCCCCTCCCATCTCTCTCGGTAATCCACTCACCCTTTTTCCCTTTTAGAAAAGAATCATAGTAGTACTCCACTCCTGCTAACCCTTGATTGTCTACTCCTGTAAATCCTATAACCTGAGAAGCAAGGCTCCCGCATGGATAAAATCTCCTTTTCTCTCTCTCCCACCCTATTCCCTTAAGGTTAAGCTTTTCTAACTTCTTAATCACTTCCTCTTCTACTCCTCTGGCTAAATAAACAAATCTCTTCTTCTTAAGTTTCTGGCGTATTTTTCCCATCTCCATCCCCAGGACAGTGGCTAAACTTTCCTCCTCCCCCCTGCTCCAATTCTCCTTAACCGGTCTATAAAATACAGAATATCGGGTTACATCAAAGGCAAGTACCTTCCCCTTCCTATCCAGTATCTTTCCCCTTTCCGAATCCAGGGATAAAGAAACTCGGTGATAACGCCGGGCTCTCTTCTGGTAATCCGGATTATGAACAATCTGAATTAGATATAACTTCCATATTATCAAAAGAAATAGAATAGGTAGAAAGAAAGATACGATGGCGTATCTTTTACCATTTATCAACATAACTCTTACCCACCTTAACAACCTGCTCCGGATTTCCCTCTATCAAACCTAAAGCCTTAGCCTTTTTTTCTAAAGAAGAAGGAGATTTAAGAGAAGCAATCTCCTGTTTAAGGGACTCTATCTTCTTGCTTAAATCTTCTTTCTCACGCATGGCTTTATTTATGGAGTAACCCAGTAAGACCAGTTTATTCTGAAGATGAATGTATAGACAACCATAGGAAAGTAAGAACAAAAAAATCAGAACTATCCTGATATTTGCCCACCTTTTCTCTTTAGAAGAAAGAAACCGCTTTTTAACTTTCAATTCTTTCCCCCGCTCTCAACTTTGCACTCCGAGAACGTGGGTTGATGGATACCTCTTCATCTGTGGGTCTGACTGGCTTAGGGGTGAGCACTTTTAGATATCCTTCTTTTGCTTTCTCTTTAAATATGTGCTTAACGATTCTATCTTCTAAGGAATGGTAAGAAATCACTACCACTCTTCCCCCTTTTTTCAGGAGAAGAGGCACCTTTCTTAAGGCAATCTCTAAGGAAGTAAGTTCATCGTTTACCGCAATTCTTATGGCCTGAAAAGTTCGAGTAGCAGGATCTATCTTCCCACTCCTTCTTACCACTTTTCTTATCAATTCTGCTAACTCCCGAGTAGTCTGGAGGGGCTTCTTCCTCCTTTCCTTCACCATTTTTCTCACTACTGCTTGGGCTCTTCTTTCCTCACCATAACTTTTGAGAATATCTATCAATTTCTGGGATGGCCAGAAATTTACAATCTGATAAGCAGTTAACTCAGCATCTTGGTCCATCCTCATATCCAGAGGTTCTTCCTTTTTAAAACTGAAACCTCTTCCGCTGGATTCCAAATGATATGAGGAAATACCCAGATCAAAGAGGAACCCATCTACTCTCTGTAACCCCTCCTTCTTTAAATAAATATCTATATCCCGAAAATTCCCCTTCCTTAAGGTTACTCTCTCCTGATAGGGAGCAAGATTCTTCCTGGCCTCTCCTAAAATTTCCTCATCCATATCCAACCCTAAAATTCGAATATGGGGGAATTTTTGAAGTAGAATTAAAGAATGCCCTCCCTCTCCAATGGTGCAATCTACATACACTCCTTCTTTTCTTTTTACTAACAGTTCCCCTACCTCCTCCCCCAAGACCGGGACATGAATCATATACCAAACTCATCTAACCGGGAGGCAATATCCTCTACATTCCTATCCACTTCTTTAAAATACTGACTCCATCTCTCCGATGCCCATATTTCGATACGATTAGAGACCCCTATAATTACTATCTCTTTCTCTATTCCTGCATACTCCTTTAAATTCTGAGGAATAGAAATTCTTCCCTGCCCATCTAATTCACACTCCATGGCCCCGGAAAAGAGATGACGCGTAAATTGACGAGCCTCCTTGGTAGTAAGGGGTAAAGTAGAAGCCTTCTCTTCCAGACTCTCCCATTCACTCTGCGGGAAAAGAAAGAGACAGCGATCCAGCCCCCGGGAAAGAATTAGTTTTTTCCCAAAAAAGGAAAGTTTCTCTCTTAATTTAGCAGGAACAAAGAATCTATTCTTCTCATCCAGTTGATGGAAATACTCTCCGTAAAATCCTACTCTTTTATTCCCCACTCTAATCCACTTTACACCACAATACCCCACTTGTAAACCCAATTTTTCTCCCTCACTTCTCCTTTGACTACAATATTTTGTGCAAATCTTTTTTATTTCCCCTATAAAATGTGATATTTCTTTTTTCCGCCCTTTAGTTTTGGGGCGGGAAAAATTTCTAAATCTTCTTTAACTTGCACCAAGGCAAAGGAAAGAATTATAATAGAGGGAAATGGAAATAAGAATGGAACTCCTTCCTAAGCAGGTTCAGAAACTTCTACTTATCCCACAACTCCAGCAGGCTATGCAGGTTCTTCAACTCCCTACCATGGAACTCAGACAGTTTATTCAGAAAGAGTTACTGGAAAATCCTTTCTTGGAAGAGGTTAAGGAAGAAGAGAACCCTTCCTCTGAGGAGATAATGGAAGAATTCCTGGAGTTAGATGATAACTGGCAAGAGTATTTTCAGGCTACTCAGATGCGTAAGGAAGTGCCAGAGAGTAAAGATTTGATACAAACACTGGAGAGTCGTGAGCCATCCCTTCAGGAAATTCTCCTCAGGCAACTCCAAATGCAGGGATTAAAAGGTAAAGAGAAAGAAATTGGAGAGGTTATTATAGCCAATATCAATGAAGATGGTTTCCTTACTGTGTCTTTGGAAGAGATCTCCAAACTCCTGCGAGTTCCTCCTAAGAAAGTGGAAAAGGTTCTCTCTCTTATTCAAACCTTTGACCCTCCTGGAGTAGGAGCCCGGGATTTAAAAGAATGCTTACTTTTACAGTTAAAAGAAAAAGGGGAAAAGGACCCTCTTATAGAAAAAATAATTTCTGAGTATCTGGAGGATGTAGGTAAGAGAAGATACTCCTATATTGCCCAGAAGTTAGGGGTGAAAGAAGAAAAAGTCAGGGAAGTAAGTCAGAAAATTGCCAGTCTGGAACCCCGACCGGGAAGAAAATACTCTTCCTTGAAGCCTTTCTTTATTGTTCCTGATGTGGTGGTTAAAAAAATCAACCATGAGTATCGAGTAATTTTAAATGATGATTTCTTACCTTCTCTCCGGATAAATCCTTATTACCGAAAAATTCTAAGAGAAGGTAAGAAAGAGGGAGGAGATTATCAATTTCTCACCAGAAAGCTTAGAGATGCAGTATGGTTGATAAAGAATATTCAGGGAAGGCAGGAAATTGTAAGGAGAGTGGCTGAGTATATTGTGGAACGTCAGAAAGAATTTCTGGAAAAAGGAGTGGAATATCTAAAACCCTTGACCCTTAAGGATGTAGCGGAGGCTTTAGGAGTTCATCCTTCCACAGTAAGCCGGGTGACCTCCCGCAAATTTATAGAAACTCCCCGGGGAATTTTCAAGATGAAATACTTCTTCAGTGGCTCTGCCAGAGGTGATAAAACTGAAGTCTCCACCCGTTCCATCAAAGAGAGTATAAGGCAAATCATAGAAAGTGAAGACCCTGCTCATCCTTTTAGTGATGAAGAAATAGCCTCTCTACTCTGGCAGAAAGGATTCAAAATTGCCCGGCGTACAGTAGCTAAATATCGGGAAGAGTTAGGAATCCTGCCTTCCCGTTTACGTAGAAGTTAGTTTTTATTCCAGTAATTCCTTAAATTCGGCAAAAAGTTTTGAGGGAACCTGCTTTAATCTCCCTACTGCCTCTTCTAAGGTTACCGCTACAATCTCTGTTCCTCTTAAAGCAGGCATCTGTCCAAACTTCTCTTCTTTAACCAGTTCTATGGCTTTCAAACCTAAGCGGGTAGCCAAAATCCGGTCAAAGGCAGAGGGTCTCCCTCCCCTCTGAAGATGACCCAAAATTACGGAACGAGTCTCCGCACCTGTCCTCTTCTCAATCTCTTTCTCCAGGGCTTTAGCAATACCTCCTAAGCGGATATGTCCAAAGGCATCCGTACCTTCCGCCTGAGTAACAAACTTTTCCCCTTCCTTGGGTACTGCTCCCTCGGCCACAGCAATAATAGTATAGAGTTTGCCCACCTCCATTCTCTTTCTAACAAATTTACAGATTTCCTCCAAATCAAAGGGTTCTTCAGGAATAATTATAAGATGAGCACCTCCAGAGAATCCCCCGTAGAGAGTTATCCATCCTGCATGCCTTCCCATAATCTCCACAACCAGAACCCGATGATGTGACTTGGCTGTGGTATGTAAACGGTCAAGACATTCGGTTACTATATTAATAGCAGTATCAAAACCAAAGGTATAATCGGTAGCGGAGAGGTCATTATCGATGGTTTTGGGTACTCCCACAACTTTTAAACCCTGCTTATATAATTTTAGAGCCACTCCTAAGGTATCTTCTCCCCCCACCGCAATGAGAGCATCAAGATTCATGCTCCTCATATTATCCAAGATTTTCTCCGGGCCATTCTCCACTTTAAAAGGATTGGTACGGGAAGTCCCTATAATGGTACCCCCTTCTCTTTGAATATCCTCCACATCTTCCGGAGTAAGAACCTGAGCATCTTCTTCCAGTAGTCCTCTCCATCCATCTTTAATCCCTATTACTTGATATCCATACTTATAACCCCTCTTTACCACTGCCCAAATTACTGCATTAAGTCCAGGAGCATCTCCTCCTCCGGTAAGAATTCCTACTCTCTTCATTTCCACCCTCCCAGTTCTTTAACTTTATCCAAAATTAAATGAGCCAATTCTTTCTTACTTATAAGAGGGAACTCCTCTATTTTACCATACTTGGTTATCAAAAATCCTCGATTGGTATCTGCTTCAAACCCAGATATGCCTTTCTCTATTAAGTTTGCCACTATAAGGTCCAGATTCTTCTCTTTTAGTTTCTTCTTTGCTCTATCTATCTCTTTCTCTGTCTCTGCAGAAAACCCTACCACTACTTTCCCCTCTTTCTTGGAAGATAAACTTTTTAAGATGTCTGGATTCCTCACCAAGTGAATAGAAAAACCTTTCTTTTCTTTAATTTTTCCCTCCTCTCTCTTAGCAGGTCGCCAGTCACATACCGCCGCAGACATAAGGAGAGCATCACAGGAAGGAAATCTCTTTTCCACCTCTTTCTTCATCTCTAAGGCTGTCTCCACCTCTATAGTCTCTACTGGTAAAGGTTCCAGAAGAGTAGGAGTAGTGATGAGAATTACCCTTGCACCTCTCTCCCAAGCAGCAGAGGCCAGAGCATAACCCATTTTCCCTGAAGAAGGATTAGTAAGGTAGCGAAAAGAATCAAGATATTCTCGAGTACCTCCTGCAGTAACCAGAATAGTTTTTCCTTCCAAATCTTTCCTTACCTTCTTCACCTTCTCCACCGCTTCTATAATCTTTTCTAAATCTGCCAACCTTCCCTTCCCCTTCCTGCCACTGGCTAATTCTCCTTCCTCCGGTCCCACAAAAATTACCCCTCTTTTTTTTAGTTTGTCCACATTTTCTTTCACCACCGGATTCTCCCACATTTGGGCATCCATAGCTGGTGCTACTACTATAGGACCAGGGAAACTTAAGCAGAGGGTACTCAGGAGGTCATCAGCAATTCCGGAAGCCATCTTCCCAATGATATTTGCGGTAGCCGGAGCAATAAGAAAAACCTCCCCCCACTCACAGAGTCTGATATGAAGAAGTTCCTCTCTCTGGGTAGAGGAGAGAAGTTCAGTATATACCGGATGCCCGGAAAGGGTTTGAAAAGTTTGAGGATGGATAAAAGAAAGAGCATGGTGGGTCATTACTACCTTTACCTCATAATTCTTTTTTACAAATCTTCTTACTAACTCACAGGCTTTATAGCAGGCTATACTCCCTGTAATCCCTAAGAGAATTTTCCCTTTCATCAAGTCTCTTCTTTCTCCTCCTTTTCCTTGGGAGCAATTTTGCCTTCCTCAAGTTCTTTAAGCACCACTTTTAAAAGATTCTCTTCTTTTCTTTCTCCCGGGGTGGAGAGAGTAGCCAGTTCTCTGGCTCTCTTACCCAACAAATTAACCATCACAAAAACATTGGGTACCCGTTTCTTCAAAACTTCTACCGAAGGTTTTGGCATATCCATTTTAACCTTTAATTATCTTAAGGTTCTCCAGAATCCTTTCCCGTTTTTCATCCAACTCCTCCATCTCTTTCTGGTATCTTTCTACCACCTCCGCAGGAGCCTTAGAAAGGAAATCATGATTCTTTAACTTCCTCTCCACCCTCTCCCTTCTTGCCTCCAGATTTAGCAACTCCTTCATCAGTCGCTCTTCTTCTACCCTTAAATCTACCGATTCCAAACTCAGGAATATAATTGTACCTGTGTCTGTAATATAGCGAGTACAGGGTGTGGAAATCTCTCCTTTAGGGCCAATTATGACCTTCCCTGCACGGGTCAGGTGAAGAATGCTTTCTCTCTCCTCCTCTAAAACTTCACTTTCCCTCTCTTTTAAAGGTTTAATATAAAAGGTGGGACGATGGTTAGGAGGTATACGCCATTCTGAACGTAATGACCTGCATCCTGAGATAACCTCAAACTTCCACCTTTCTTCTTCCTCTACCGTAGGATCTCTTAATCCCATAGGTTCTGGCCAAGAAGCGATAGCAATGGAAGGAGGAGAATGGGGAAGGAAGCCTCGCAATTTCTGCCATATTTCTTCGGTTATAAAAGGCATAAAGGGATGAAGAAGCCTTAGACTGGTCTCCAATACTTTAAAATTTACCATTTGAGCCACCTTTTTATCCCCCTCTTTCCCCTTTAACCTTATCTTGCTTAACTCCACATACCAATCACAGTATTCATGCCAGAAGAAATTATAAAGTAGCATTCCACAGTCGCTGAACTGAAAGTTCTCCAGTAAATTGGTAGATGTCTCTATCACCCCATCCAATCGGGAAAGTATATAACGGTCATCCCTATTAAGTGGAAGGTCGGTTAGATTTTCTGAAAAGGAGAAATCCTCACTTAGATGCATGAGCACAAAGCGGGAAGCATTCCAGATTTTGTTGGCAAAATTTCGCATACCTTCAAATCTATCCAAGGAAAAGAAAATATCCTGTCCTGCTCCTGTGTTAAGTTGAGCCAGTGCCATCCGTAGAGCATCACATCCAAATCTTTTTATTAACTTAGAAGGTTCCACCACATTTCCTAAAGATTTAGACATCTTTCTCCCTTGAGAATCTCTCACAATAGGATGTACATACACATACTGGAAAGGAATATCTTTACCAAATTTTAATCCCAGCATTATCATGCGGGCTACCCAGAAAAAAATTATCTCGTAACCAGTAACCAATGTAGAAGTGGGATAGAAATACTTAAAATCTGGGGTGCTTTCCGGCCATCCTAAGGTAGAGAGTGGCCACAGACCCGAAGAAAACCAGGTATCCAAAACATCCGTCTCCTGCTCCAGATTTTTGCTCTTACACTTCTCACAGGTAGAAGGAGTTTTCTCATCAACATTCATATGTCCGCAATCCTTACAGTACCAGACTGGGATTCGATGTCCCCACCATATCTGGCGGGAAATACACCAATCCTGGACTTTCTCCATCCAATCTAAGTACACCTTTTTCCAGCGGGAAGGCACAAATTTTATCCGATCTTTCTTCACCATTTTAATGGCAGGCTTGACAAGTTCTTTTATCCTTATAAACCACTGAGGAGAAATATAAGGCTCTATTATAGTCCCGCATCTATAGCAGTGTCCCACCGCGTGGGTATAATCCTCAACCTTCAAAAGATAACCTTCCTTTCTTAAATCTCTAAGGATAACTTCTCGAGCTTTAAATCTCTCCAGCCCTTGGTATTTTCCAGCATTTTCGTTCATTATTCCCTTTTTATCCATTATCACCAGGAAAGGAAGTCCATGTTTCTTACCTATCTCAAAATCTACTGGGTCATGAGCAGGAGTTATCTTCACTACCCCTGTCCCAAAGTTAGGGTCTACTCGCTCATCTTGAATAATCGGAAGAACTCTTCCCACCAGAGGGAGAATAGCCTCTTTCCCTTCCAGTCTATGATATCTTTTATCCTCAGGATGGACAGCCACAGCAGTATCTCCCAGCATGGTCTCTGGTCGGGTGGTGACTACAGTGATTTCTCCTCCGCCTCTCAAAGGATAATTGATATGGTAAAGATGAGAAGAAATTTCTTCATGTTCCACTTCCACATCAGAAAGAGCAGTTTCACAGCGTGGGCACCAGTTAACCATGTAATTGTCCCTATAGATTAGTCCTTCCCGGAAAAGTTCTACAAAGGCTTTCCTCACTGCTCGGGCTCTTTTTTCATCCATAGTAAAGGCAAATCTTGACCAGTCACAGGAAGCACCCAGTTCCTTTAATTGCTGAATAATCAGCCTCTCATACTCTTCTTTCCATTCCCACATTTTTTGAATAAACTTCTCCCTCCCCAAATCCTCTTTTCTCAATCCTTCCTTAGCCAATTCCCTCTCCACTACATTCTGAGCCGCAATTCCTGCATGGTCACATCCAGGTATCCAAAGAGCCTGGAATCCTTGCATTCTCTTAAATCTTATAAGAATATCCTGCAGAGTCTCATCCAAAGCATGTCCAAGATGAAGAGCGCCTGTAATATTAGGAGGAGGAATTACTATACAGTAAGGCTTTTTATCCTTATCTATTCTTGCTTCAAAAATTCCCTTCTCTTCCCAGAGAGAATAGCACTTTTTCTCTATCTGGGAAGGCTCAAATTGAGGAGGAAGGGTCTCCATATACAGGCGGTATTTATACAACATCTGAGAAAGAAAGTCAAATATTTTTAGTAAACTACCCTTGACCAGTAAAACTTTTACTGATATTCTTTATAGTTGAAAAACTTCTACGAATAATTGAGCAGTAAATATGAATCGTTCCAGGGCAAAAAAGGACTATTACGAAATCTTAGGAGTCAGTCGTGATGCTTCCTTAGAGGATATAAAGAAGGCATACAGAAGGCTGGCTCTAAAATACCATCCTGACCGTAATCCAGGAGATAAGGAAGCAGAAGAAAAATTTAAAGAAATCTCGGAGGCTTATGCGGTCTTAAGCGACCCTCAGAAGAGAGCACAGTACGATAGATTCGGCCATGCAGGAATGGAAGAGATGGGATTTAGGGGATTTACAGATTTTTCAGAAATCTTCGCTTCGGATATCTTTGCAGAATTCTCGGATATATTTGAGAGATTCTTCCGAGGAACAGGGGTAGGAGTAGAAGAAGAGCCTTTTGCTTATCGGGGAAGAGACCTCACTTATTCTCTCACTATTACCTTGGAAGAAGCTCTCAAAGGAACAGAAAGAACTATCTCCTTTCCCCGGCACAGTACCTGTACCTATTGTCAGGGAACAGGAATTAAACCTGGAGCAGGAATGCGTACCTGTCCAGAGTGTAGGGGGAGAGGAGAGATTTCCTATACTCGGGGTTTCTTTTATTACTCCCAGACTTGCCCCCGATGTGGAGGAAGAGGGAAAATTATAGGAGACCCCTGTCCTAAATGCAGAGGGCAGGGAAGGGTGAGAGAAACAGCCCGACTTACCGTAAAAATTCCTCCGGGAGTGAGTGATGGCTCCAAACTTCGCATCCGGGGAGAAGGAGAAGCAGGAGTTAGAGGGGGAAGAAAAGGAGACCTTTACATCACAGTAAGAATTTCTCCCCATCCACTATTTAAGAGAGAAGAAGATGACCTCATCTGTCATCTTCCTATACCTGTAACTACGGCTATCCTGGGAGGAGAGGTAGAAGTTCCTACTCTGGAAGGGAAGGTAAGGATGAAGATTCCTCCCGGTACCCAGAGCGGGAGGATTTTCCGCCTACGGGGTAAAGGTATTCCACATCTTCACTCTACAGGGAGAGGAGACCAACTGGTGGTGGTAAAGGTGGAGATTCCCACCCATCTTACTGGCGAACAGAAGGAACTTATAGAAAAATTTTCTCGTCTGGAGAAAGATGCCAATTATCCCGAAATCTCCAATTTCAAAACCAAAATTCACTAAAAATATTATAATAAATATTTGGAGGGATGGCCGAGTGGACGAAGGCGGGTGACTTGAAATCACCTGTCCGACTTAGTCGGACCGGGGGTTCGAATCCCTCTCCCTCCGCAAAATTTAATTGAAATTACTTAGAGAAAAGGGGGGAATATGAGAACTCAAGAAGGTATGAGAAGTTGGGAATTAAAAAGTCTTGGAGTAGCCTCTACTTTCAAGATAATCGGAGGAACCTTCCTTATCTTTGGACTGATAGTAGGGCTTATAGCCTCTCTTATAAGTCCGGAATCCCTCACTCTTCCTATCATTGGAATAATACCTTCAGGAATTTTAGGAGCATTGATTTTTTCTGCCTTTTATGGATTTATAGGTGGTTTTACTTCCAGCCTTCTGGTAGCCATATATAACCTCTTTGCCCTTCTTTTTGGAGGGATTAAAATATTTTTGGAGGAAAAAAAATAACTTCTTAATGAAAGCGCCTGTAGCTCAGTTAGGAGAGAGCGTTGGGTTGCGGACCCAAAGGTCGCAGGTTCAAGTCCTGCCAGGCGCACGGGAGAGGTGGCTGAGTGGTCGAAAGCGCCCCGCTCGAAACGGGGATTCCGATTAACATCGGAACGGGGGTTCGAATCCCTCCCTCTCCGCTCTTTGCTTTAAAAGAAAGAAAAGAGTAAAATACCCAAAAAAGGAGAGGTGGCCGAGTGGTTTAAGGCGGCGCCCTGCTAAGGCGTTGTCCGGCGTTGAGCCGGACCGTGGGTTCGAATCCCACCCTCTCCGCGGTAATGAATAAAGGTGACCGTGCTACACGGGGAGGTAGCGGTGCCCTGTACCTGCAATCCGCTATAGCAGGGTGGAATTCCCTTCTGAGGCGGATTCTTTTCAGTGCAGGACTGGATAAGGGATGTTGAAGGTCGGATCCTGTGCAACGACCAACTACGAACCCCGTCAGGTCCGGAAGGAAGCAGCGGTAAGTAGTATGGTCGTGTGCCGCAGGGAAATCTGGCTGGAGTCACCTGTCCAGAGACCGGCTGGGAAGAGGCGTCGAGGAAGGGTGCACGGTCACCAGTTTTGAAGTTTGGTCATGAGTTATCTGGTTCTTTCCCGAAAATGGCGACCTCAGTTCTTTAGAGATATTGTAGGACAGGAGCATATCATCACCACCCTTCAGAATGCTATCCGGAAAGGAAGAATCTCTCATGCTTATCTCTTTACTGGACCCCGCGGAATTGGGAAAACTACCACTGCTCGAATCTTGGCTAAGGCTCTTAACTGCGAGAAGGGGCTTCAACCTGAACCGTGTAATGAATGTAAAAATTGCCGAGAAATCACGGAAGGAAGGAGCATGGATGTTTTGGAGATTGATGGTGCATCTAATCGGGGTATTGATGAGATAAGAAATTTGAAAGAGAATGTGAAGTTCACTCCCTCTTCCTCTCCCTATAAAATCTATATCATAGATGAAGTGCATATGCTTACCCAAGAAGCCTTCAATGCTCTCTTAAAAACCTTAGAAGAACCACCCCCTCACATAAGATTCATCTTCGCCACTACTGCTCCTCATCGGGTACCTTTGACTATTCTTTCTCGCTGTCAGCGTTTTGATTTTCATAGAATTCCTGTTCCTCTAATAGTTAAAAAACTTCGTCAAATCACTGAAAGGGAAGGTATTAAGATTTCCGAGGGTGCTCTATACTCCATTGCCCGAAATGCTGATGGTAGTCTAAGAGACGCAGAGAGTATTTTAGACCAGTTGGTATCTTTTACGGATGGGATGATTGAAGAGAGCCAGGTAGATGAATTATTAGGGAAAATAAGGGAGGAGATTTTGCTGGAGTTTTTAGAAAGACTATCTGCAGCGAAACTTGCGGAAGCCTGGCGGCTGGTGGAGGAGCAGATTAATACGGGGAAGCCCTTAGAGGAATTTTTAAATGACCTTCTGAGGGTGTTGAAGAATATTCTTTTTATAAAAAGCGGTATAAATGAACTGGTAGATTTGGAAGAAGAAAGCAGAAAGAAAGCAGAAGAATTCTGTAGGGGATTAGAAGAATCTGCTCTTATTAAATTATTGGAAGAGATAAACCTCTTAAGAGAAAAAGTAAGAAGAAGCGACCTCCCTCTCCTTATGATGGAAGTAGGATTGGTAAAAGTTATGGAAATTCTTGAAGGTAAAAGAGAAGCAGTGGAAATAAAGAAAGAAGAGAGAGGAAAAATTGAAGAGGAGGTTTATGAAAAACTTAAGGAGGAGGCTAAGAAAATTAGCAAAACCTTGGGAACGATTCTTTCTCAGAGTAAACTTAAAGAACTCCATAAGGATAAATTAATCATTGAACTTCCTTTCTCTAACCATTACTTTCAGAAGACTATGGAGAAAAACCAGAAAAAACTGGAAAAATGGCTAAAGGATGAGTACAATTTATCCCTGGAACTACACTACTTAGGGAAGGAAAAGGGAAATAGAAATTATGATAAACTTATAGAGAAAGCCTTAGATCTCTTCAATGCTAAGGTGGTAAAGGGGGCAAAAAATGGTTAAAGGGATTGGGAAAATTTTAAAGCAGGCTCAAAAAATTCAGGGAGAACTTAAGAAAATTCAAGAAGAGATAGCCCAAAGAACTGTAGAAGCCTCCGCAGGGGGAGGAATGGTAAAGGCAGTAGTAAATGGAAATCAGGAACTGGTATCTCTCCATATTGAGAAAGAGGTAGTGGACCCGGAAGATATAGAGATGCTGGAAAGCCTTATCATTGCTGCAGTAAATGAGGCTATGAGAAAAGCAAAAGAGATGCTATCTGAAGAGATAGGGAAGATAACCCAAGGTTTTGGTATCCCTGACTTCTTGGTATAAGATGTATCCTCCACAGTTTGAAGAATTGATTAAAGAACTGGCTCGTTTACCTGGGTTGGGTCCTCGCAGCGGGGAGAGAATTGCTCTTTTCCTTCTTGAGAATGGAGAAGCGGAGAAACTGGCCCAGGCTATACTCAAAGTTAAAGAAAGTATTAGGCACTGCCCGAGTTGTGGGAATATAACCGATAAGGAGTTATGCCGGATTTGCTCTGACCCCAAAAGAGATTCTAAAATTCTCTGTGTAGTGGAAGAGCCTTGCCAACTGGAGGCTATTGAAAAAACCGGAGAGTTCCGAGGACGGTACTTTGTATTAAGAGGGAAAATTACTCCCTGGGAGGGTAAGGAAACCCGTTCCTTTCCTCTTAAAAAACTTATGGAAAAATTAAAGAAGGAGAAAATAGAAGAGGTAATACTGGCTGTCAATGAGGAATTCACTGCTCTTTACTTAGGCAAGTTTTTAAAACCTCTCCCTGTAAAAGTCACCCGATTAGGTAGAGGGTTGCCGGTAGGTGCCCGTATAGAATATGCAGACCAGGCTACTCTTCTTCAGGCTCTTAAAAACAGGAGTGAGGTATGAAAAAGGGAGTTATTACTAAAGTTTCCGGCCCCTTGGTAATTGCTAAGGGGCTGGAAAATGCCAGAATGTATGATGTAGTAAGGGTAAGTGAAAAGGGCCTTATTGGAGAAATCATTGAACTAAAGGGAGACTTAGCTTCCATACAGGTTTACGAAGAGACAGCAGGGATCGGCCCCGGAGAACCGGTTATCACTACGGGAGAACCTCTAAGTGTGGAACTGGGGCCAGGATTACTGGGTTCTATATTTGATGGCATACAGCGACCGCTGGATATTATAAGAAGCAAAGTAGGAGACTTCGTGACTCGTGGACTTTCTCTTCCTGCTTTAGATAGAAGTAAAAGGTGGCATTTTATTCCTCTGAAGGGAAAAGGAGAGGAGGTAGAGGAAGGGGATATCTTAGGAGAAGTTCCAGAGACAGAGAATATTAAACACCGCATCTTAGTTCCTCCTGGGAAAAGAGGGAGAATAAAAGAAATTAAAGAGGGAGAGTTCACTGTAGAGGAGACGGTGGCTATTCTCCAATATAAGGGGGAGGAAATTCCCATTACTATGCTCCAAAGATGGCCAGTAAGAAAACCCCGTCCCTACAGAAAAAAATTGGCTCCTAAAGAACTTCTTATAACCGGTCAGCGAGTAGTGGATACTTTCTTTCCCTTAGCCAAAGGGGGGACTGCCTGCGTCCCAGGACCTTTCGGCTCCGGGAAAACCATACTCCAGCATCAACTGGCAAAGTGGAGTAATGCAGAAATTATCATCCATATAGGTTGTGGAGAAAGGGGCAACGAGATGGCAGCAGTACTTCTGGAGTTTCCAGAACTTACCGACCCCTATACAGGAGAGCTTCTAATAAAAAGAACTGTTCTCATTGCTAACACTTCCAACATGCCTGTAGCAGCCAGAGAGGCATCCGTTTATACAGGGGTTACCATAGGGGAGTATTTCCGGGACATGGGTTATAATGTCTCGGTAATGGCAGATTCTACATCTCGCTGGGCAGAGGCTTTAAGGGAAATTTCTGGACGATTAGAAGAGATGCCTGGAGAGGAAGGATATCCTGCCTATCTACCTAAGAGGGTAGCGGAATTCTACGAGAGGTCGGGTCGAGTAGAGTGTCTGGGAAGTGATAAAAGAGAAGGAACTCTCTCTATAATAGGCTCGGTCTCTCCTCCGGGAGGGGACCTCTCTGACCCTGTGGTTCAGGCTACTTTAAAGGTGGTAAAAGTTTTCTGGTCTCTGGAAGACTGGCTGGCTTATCGTCGGCATTTTCCTGCCATTAACTGGCTAACCAGTTATTCTCTGTATGTGGATAATCTGGAGGAGTTCTTTAAAAGAGAGATAGGAGAAGAGTGGCTAAACTTAAGGAAAGAGGCCTTAAAAATCTTGGAAATGGAAGCAGACCTTCAAGAAATAGTAAGACTGGTGGGAGTAGAGACTCTCTCTCCCAAGGAAAGATTGATTCTGGAGACCGCTCGTTCCATAAGGGAAGATTTCCTGCACCAGAACGCCTTTGACCCTGTAGATACTTATTCCCCCCTTAAAAAACAATATTTCATGTTAAAGATTATAATGGCTCTTCATGAGGCTTGTCTTAAAGCCTTGGATTCTGGTGCTTCCTTAGAGGAGGTCCTGAATCTTCCTATTAGAGAAGAAATTTCCCGTATGAGGTTTGCTCCAGGAGAGGACATCTCTTACTTTGAAGAGTTACTTAAAAAAGTAGAAGCAAGTGTTTCCAAATTGAGGGTGAGCCATGCTTAAAGAATATCTTACGGTAAGGGAAATATCCGGTCCCTTGGTTTTAGTAGAGGAAGTAGAGGGGGTCAAATATGATGAACTTATAGAGATTAAAGTGGCGGATGGTTCTTTAAGGAGAGGAAAAGTACTGGAAGTGGATGAGGATAAGGCTCTGGTGCAACTCTTCGAAGGACCTACTGGGGTGGATATTTATCGCACCAGAGTGAAGTTCATGGGTAAGGGAATTGAAATCGGGCTTTCCTTGGATATGTTGGGTAGAGTATTTGATGGTATGGGAAGAGTCCGTGATGGAGGCCCCCCTATTATCCCGGAGACTTATAGAGACATAAATGGAAGTCCTATTAATCCTTATTCTCGAGATTATCCTGCGGAATTCATACAGACGGGAATATCCGCTATTGATGGATTAAATACTCTGGTGAGAGGACAGAAACTGCCTATTTTCTCCGGCTCCGGACTTCCTCACCCTCAGGTAGCAGCCCAGATAGTGAGACAGGCAAAAGTCCTGGGAAAAGAAGAAAAGTTTGCAGTAATCTTTGCAGGGATGGGTATTACTTTTGAAGAGGCGGATTTTTTCTTAAAGAGTTTTGAGAAAGGGGCAGCTATGGGAAGAACTGTGGTATTCTTAAACCTTGCCGATGACCCCTCTATTGAAAGAGTGGCTACCCCCAGGATCGCTCTCACGGTAGCCGAATATTTAGCCTTTGAAAAAGATATGCATGTACTGGTTATTCTTACAGATATGACCAATTATTGCGAGGCTTTAAGGGAAATATCTGCAGCCAGAAAAGAGGTCCCCGGAAGGAGAGGTTATCCTGGATATATGTACACGGATTTAGCCACTATCTATGAGAGAGCGGGTAAGATAAAAGGAAGAAAGGGTTCTATCACTCAGATGCCTATTCTTACCATGCCGGAAGACGACAAAACCCATCCCATACCGGACCTTACTGGATATATTACTGAAGGACAGATCATTCTTTCCCGATCTCTTCATCGTAAGGGAATCTATCCACCCATCGATGTCCTTCCTTCCTTATCCCGATTGAAAGATAGAGGTATTGGGAAAGGGAAAACCAGAGAAGACCATGCAGACCTCTTCAATCAGTTATTTGCAGCCTATGCCCGGGGAAAAGAGGCTCAAGAACTGGCGGTAATTTTGGGACAGGAAGCGTTAAGTGAACTGGATAAGATCTATTACCGTTTTGCGGAAGTCTTTGAAGAAAAATACGTTAATCAGGGAGAATTTGAAGACCGTAGTATTGAAGATACCTTAAATCTTGGATGGGAATTACTTACCCTCCTGCCACGCACTGAGTTAAAGAGAATAAGACCGGAATTTATAAAGAAATATCTTCCGGATAAAACTAAGGAAGTCCCTCTCCCCACCTAAAAAGTAAAAAGGAAATTTATTCTTTGCTTTCTTCTTTCAATTCTTCTTTAAGTCTGGACACTATTTCCTTCACTCTTAACTGTTCAGGCATAATCTTAAGAGATTCCTCCCACTCTTTAAGAGCACCCTCTTTATCTCCCAGTTTGTAAAGGGCTACTCCCAGATTGTAATGAGTAAGGGCAGAGTTAGGGTTAAACTTAAGGGCCTCCTTATAAACCCGGATAGCATCATAGAGCCTCCCCTCTTCATAATAAAGAGTGCCTAAGTTATTGTAAGCCACATCAAAATCCGGCTTGAGTTCGATAGCCTTAAGGTAAGCCTGAATAGCAGATTTCTTCAAATTCTTGTCCGTAAAAATATTTCCCAGGTTATTGTAGGCTTCTGCATAATCAGGATTAATCTCCAAGGCTCTCTCACAGGCTTGTTGGGCCAAGTCA
Source organism: uncultured bacterium (assembly GCA_964606225.1). GTDB lineage: Bacteria > CAIJMQ01 > CAIJMQ01 > JAADFP01 > CAZSGC01 > CAZSGC01. The sequence goes on from CAZSGC010000002.1 coordinate 26,513, forward strand.
AAAAGTCCTAAGTTTTCGTAAGCATGGGCTAAGTTATTATAGGCAGGGTAGAATCGCCTATCCAGACTTATGGCTTTCTTTAAATACTTAACCGCTAATTTATACTTCCCTGTTCGAGAATAAAGATACCCAATATTATTGAGAAGATACTTGTCCTTAGGATGTAATCTTAAAGCATTTTTTAAAACCTGGAGAGCATCCAGAATTTTCCCTTCCTTCTCCAGACGGCTGGAAAGTTCTAAGAAATAATCTGTACTTCTCTTTGCCACCAGGAAGTATATTTTATCATATTTGGAAGAATTCTCGATTTCCCTTATAATAGCCTTTAAAGTAAAGAATAATACCTCTCTAACTCAAAAGAGGTAACTTGAGAGCGATACTGGTCCCATTCTATTTTCTTATTTTCTATTAATTTATGGAATACATCGTTTCCCAAGGCCTCTTTTACCAGTTCACTATTCTCCGTTATATGGATGGCTTCTATCAAACTACCAGGTAAGGTCTGGATGCCCAAGGCTTCCCTTTCCTCTGGACTCATCTCATAAACATTTCTCTCTACCGGAGGGCATAACTCATATCCCTTCTTTATCCCTTCCAGCCCTGCAGCCAGAAGTACAGCCAGAGCCAGATAAGGATTACAGGCGGGGTCAGGAGCACGATACTCCACTCTCATGGCTTTCTCTTTTCCAGGCTTATATACAGGAACACGAATAAGGTCAGAACGATTTCTCAAAGCCCAAGATATATAAACCGGTGCCTCATAGCCTGGGACCAGTCTTTTATAGGAGTTCACCCATTGATTAGTGATGAGGGTTATCTCCCGGGCATGTTTCAGGAGACCAGCAATAAACCTTTTCCCTGTTTCCGAAAGATGATAATTATCCTCAGGGTCAAAAAAAGCGTTCTTATCTTCTTTAAACAGGGACATGTGGGTATGCATTCCACTCCCGTTCTCTCCAAAGAGAGGTTTTGGCATAAATGTGGCGTAATAACCCTGTCTCAGAGCCACCTCTTTAACCACAAAGCGATAGGTCATCACTGTATCCGCCATCTTCAGCCCCTCTTGATAACGAAGGTCTATCTCATGCTGAGAAGGGGCCACTTCATGATGAGAAGCCTCCACGGGAATCCCCATTCTTTGCAGAACCACTACTGTCTGTTTTCTGAGTTGGAGAGCAATGTCTAAGGGTATCAAATCAAAGTATCCTCCTGAATCCAGAGGTTGAGGGGGAACTTGTGAAGATTTAAAGTAAAAGTACTCTAACTCTGGACCCACATAAAAGGTGAAACCCATCTCTCTTGCCTTGCGGAGATTTTTCTTAAGTACATAGCGGGGATCGTCTTCATAAGAGGAGCCATCCGGATTAAGAATGTCACAGAACATACGAGCAATCTTTACTCCATCCACATCCCAGGGTAAGATGGCAAAAGTATCAGGGTCAGGAAGAGCCACCATATCACTCTCATCTATCCTGGTGAAGCCGTGAATAGAGGACCCATCAAATCCTGCTCCTTCATATAAAACAGTCTCCACTTCATCAGCAGTGATAGCAAAACTCTTTAAAAAACCCAGGATATCCGTAAACCATAGCATTACAAACCCTATATTTTCTTCCTTTATCTTTCTCAGTATCTCTTCTCTCTTATCCATAGTTAGTTCCCTCCTTCCGGAACCTCAAAAATTCCGTCAATTTCACCACCACAAAAGAGGCATCTATTCCCCTTAAGGTTAACCTCCCTTAAAGAAAAACCGCTTCTGGCAATAACTACCCTCCCACAGTGCGGACAATAGGTATCTTCTCCTTCCCTCCAGCGAACATTACCTGTATACACATACTTGAGTCCTTCTTTTAATCCAAGTCTACGAGCCTCTATTAAGACTTCCAGAGAAGTGGGCGGTAAATGGGTCATTTTATAAGCGGGATAAAAGGCAGTTACATGCCAAGGTATACTCTCATCTACCTCTTTTATAAATCGGGCAATATTTTTTAACTCCTCTTCTGAATCGTTAAGCCCAGGAATTATAAGAGTGGTTACCTCAACCCATATCCCTAACTTCTTCATAAGTTTTATATTTTCCAATACCGAAGTAAGTCTGGCTTTACAGACTTTCCGATAAAAATCCTCACGAAAAGATTTAAGGTCTACATTACAGGCGTCTAAGAAAGGAGAAATTTCCTCCAAGACCTCTTTCTCCATATATCCATTGGTTACGAAGACATTCTTTATTCCTTTCTCAGAAGCCAGTTTTGCGGTATCCAGAGCAAACTCAAAAAAGATAGTGGGCTCAGTATAAGTATAGGAGATGCTTTGAGCTCCCCACTCTATAGCTCTCCTAACCACCTCTTCTGGCTTCCTCAAACTTCCCGGTATCTCATCCCTTCTATATTGAGAGATCTGCCAGTTCTGACAATGCTCACATTGAAAATTACATCCCACTGTAGCAATGGAATAAGAGTAAGTTCCAGGGAGTAGGTGAAATAAAGGCTTTTTCTCAATGGGGTCCAGATTCTCAGAGATCAACTTACCGTAAACTAAGGAATATAAGACACCTCCTTGATTAAGTCTTACTCCACAGATTCCCTTCTTCCCTTCCTCTATGAGGCAATGTTGATGACAGAGATAGCAACGAACTTTCTTTCCTTTCAGTTTTTCATAAAAAAGCGCTTCTTTCATGAATAATATTATACTCCTCTTAGAAAACTTTTATCCTTAAAATTTACTCTTTTCTAATCTTACTTGAAAATCCGGAATATTCCTGATAATATTTTTCACCAAAAAGGAGGTAGGTCATGAATATCGAAGAGAGAGTTATAAAAATTATAATGGACAATTTAGATGTAAAGAGAGAACAGATTAAACCTGAGGCTTCCTTTACAGACGACCTGGGAGCAGATTCTCTGGATACTGTGGAGCTGGTAATGGCTCTGGAAGAAGAATTCGATATTGAAATTCCTGACGAGGATGCAGAAAAAATCAGAACCGTGGGAGAGGCAATTGAGTACATTAAGAAACATGTGGAAGCCTGATTATGATAAGAAGGGTTGTTGTCACTGGGTTGGGGGCAGTTACACCCATTGGAAATTCTGTAGAGGAATTCTGGAAATCTTCTATAGAGGGAAGGAGTGGAATCAGCCGGATAACTCTCTTTGACGCTACTCCCTATCCCACTCGTATTGCGGGGGAAATAAAAGATCTGGATCTCTCTTCTTATATCTCTCCCAAGGAAGAAAAACGAATGGACAGATTCACTAAATTTGCTATCTTCTCCGCCTGCCAAGCATGGAAAGATTCCGGTTTAGAGGAAGAAGGTAGTCAGGAAAAGTGGGGGGTAATTCTGGGAAGTGGAATTGGAGGATTGTGGACTATAGAAAATCAGCATTCTGTTTTAAGAGATAAAGGCCCTTCCCGTGTTTCTCCCTTTCTTATCCCCATGCTCATCACAGATATTGCTCCCGCTCAGATAGCCATAAAATTTAACTTAAAAGGACCCAATCTCTCTATCTCTACTGCCTGTGCTTCCTCTACCCATGCCTTAGGATATGCTTATCAGTTAATAAAGAAAGGAGAGGCGGATGTGATTATAAGTGGAGGAAGTGAGGCAGCCATCACTCCTTTAGGGCTGGCAGGCTTCTGCAGTATGAAGGCTCTCTCCACCCGGAATGATGAACCGGAAGCAGCCTCTCGCCCTTTTGACAGAGAAAGAGATGGGTTTGTCATGGGGGAAGGAGCGGGTATCCTAATCTTAGAAGAACTGGGACACGCTAAAGCCAGAGGTGCCCCCATATACGCAGAGATAATTGGCTTTGGAATGAGTTGCGATGCTTACCATGTCACTGCTCCTGACCCTGAAGGTGAAGGGCCCGTCCTTTCAATGAAAAGAGCCTTAGAAGACGCCTCTATCTCAGCCCAGGAAGTAGATTACATAAATGCCCATGGGACTTCCACCCCCCTTAACGATAAGGTAGAGACTTTGGCCATTAAGAAGGTCTTTGGAAAACATGCGGAAAAACTGGCTATCTCCTCCACCAAATCTATGGTGGGTCATATGTTAGGAGCAGCGGGAGCAGTAGAAGCCATAATCTGCTGTTTAGTAATCCAGAGAGGTATCATACCTCCCACTATCAATTATCAATATCCGGATCCAGAATGCGATCTGGATTACGTCCCGAATAAGGCTCGTAAGAAAGAGGTGAGGATTGCTCTCTCAAATTCCTTTGGATTTGGAGGTCATAACGCAACCCTTCTTTTTAAGAGATTTGAAGAGTAAAGGAGTGAAAGATGGATTTCCAGCTTAATGAAGAACAGGAACTCATGTTAGAGGAAGTAAGAAAGGTCTGTAGAGAAAAGATTAAACCCCAGGCAGAAAGAATAGAGAAAGAAGGAAGGTTCCCACGGGAGAATCTTATGCTTCTTTCTCAGATGGACCTTTTCGGAGTAATTATTCACGAAGAATATGGAGGCCTGGGGATGCGCTTCCTTACTTGATGCTTAATTGCGGAAGAAATTTCTAAAGCCTGTGCTACTACGGGTCTATCTTATGGGGCGAATTTACTCTGCATCTACCCTATCCTTACTTATGGAAATGAAAATCAGAAAAGAAAGTATCTTCCTCTCTTGGCTAAGAATGCTCTGGGAGCCTTTGCTCTCACCGAGCCAGAAGCAGGTTCAGATGCAGGGAATGTTAAAACTCAAGCGGTAAAGAAAGATGGTAAATACTATCTGAATGGAAGAAAAATATTTATTACCAACGGGGGAGAGGCAGATATCTATGTTATCATAGCCAGTACTGATCCCCGCAGAGGACCACGGGGGCTATCTGCCTTTATAGTAGAGAAAGACACACCTGGTTTTTCCATAGGTCAACACTTTGAAAAAATGGGATTTTCCGGTCTTCCCAATGCAGAACTGGTCTTTGAAGATTGCCCAATTCCAGAAGAGGCTCTATTATACCGGGAAGGTGCAGGCTTTAAAATTGCCATGGATACTTTTGCTGCAGGAAGAATTGGAGTGGGAATAGGAGCCTTAGGAGTAGCCCAGGCAGCCTTAGAAGAAGCCATAAAATATAGCCGGGAGAGGGTCCAATTTGGAAAACCTATCTCTTCCTTTCAAGCCATACAGCACATGCTGGCAGAGATGGGAACACGCATTGAGGCAGCTCGCCTTCTCCTTTATAAGGCTGCCTGGTTGAAAGACCAGGGTAAACCTTTTGAGAAATTTGCCTCTATGGGAAAATACTATGCCTCTCAGATAGCCATGGAGGTCACTGTTAAGACAGTACAGATATTTGGCGGGTATGGATATATGAAAGATTATCCCGTAGAGAGAATGATGCGAGAAGCAAAACTATTTGAGATAATAGAAGGCACTTCGGAAATTCAGAAAAATATTATCGCCTCCCTTCTCCTCAAGGAGTTTCGCTGATGGAAGTGATAGTATGTATTAAGCAAGTCCCTGACACCGAACACCTCCACGAGGTAAAGATTAATCCAGAGACTAATACTCTGATGCGGGAGAATATTCCTGCCATTATAAATCCTTTTGACTGTAATGCTATTGAAGAAGGGCTCAGGATAAAAGAAAAACACGGAGGCAAGGTAACTGTAATCTCCATGGGACCACCCCAAGCGGAATCTGCACTTAGAGAAGCCCTGGCTATGGGAGCAGATGAAGCAATTCTTATAAGCGATACTGCTCTGGCAGGTTCAGATACCTTGGCTACCTCCTACACCTTAGCCCGGGCTATTGAGAAGATAGGAAAGTTTGACCTGATCCTCTTTGGGAAACAAGCCATAGATGGAGACACTGCTCAGGTGGGGCCTGAAGTCTCTGAACTCTTGGGCAGGCCTCTCATCACTTATGCGCGAAAGATTGAAATTATAGAAGGGAGGAAGGTAAAAGTGGAAAGAACTGTAGAGGATGGGTATGAAGTGTGGGAAGCAGAGTTACCATGTGTGATAACTGTATCTAAGGAGATAAACGAGCCTCGGTTTGCTTCTATGAAAGGTCTACTCAGAGCCAAAAAACAACAGATTCCTATCTGGAAAGCGGAAGACTTAGGTCTGGAGCCTACGCAGGTGGGTTTAAAAGGCTCTCCTACTCAGGTTATCCGGGTCTTTACCCCTCCTCCCAGACCTAAGGGAGAAATTCTGGAAGGAGAAAATATTCAAGAAAAGGTAAATAAATTAATCCAAAAACTGCGGGAAAGGAAGGTAGTCTAATGCTTGAGAGTATGACAGGTTTCTCTGAAAAAACCGTTTTCACTTCGTGGGGTTCCTTTTCTATTCATCTAAGTTCCTTAAATCATCGTCATCTGGAGATACATTTTAATATTCCCCCCAGTATGGAGGAGGGGCGTCTTCTCTTCAAAAAGATTATAGAGAAGGAGATCCATAGAGGGTTAGTTTTCCTCTCCATTAAAGAGAAAGGAATTCCTCCTCTTAGTATGAAAATCAATTATCCTCTCCTTAAAAAATATATTGCAGAATTCTCTCAACTTAAAGAGATAACGGAGATAGAAAAGCCCCTTTCTTTGGAATTCCTTCTACAGTTACCAGGTGTTCTTTCCTGGGAAGAAGAAAATAAAGAAAATGTTCTTAAGGAAATTAAGGAGGCTTTGAAAGAAACAGTAAAAGAGTTAAAGGAGACGAGAATAAAAGAAGGGCAGGAATTGGAGAAGGATATTAGAAAAAGAGTAGGAACTCTGCGGGAGAAAATTAGAGAGATTGAAAAAGCGACAAAAGAAAAAGAGAGAAGATATAAAAAATCTATTTCCGAAGATACCAAAGAATTAATGGATGTCAGCGAGGAACTCACCAGAATGAAAGTCCATATAAAGACCATGACTAAAGAATTAAATCGAAGCCATTCCTCAGGAGTAAAACTTGATTTTTTAGCCCAAGAACTCCTTCGGGAGGCAAATTCTCTCTCCTCTAAAATACAGGATGCTGAGATTACCCTGAAAGTAGTAGATATAAAGTCTGAACTCTTCAAAATCAGGGAGCAACTAAGGAACGTGGCTTAAGGGGGGGCAGGAGATTAAAGAAGAGGTGGAAAAGAAAGTTGAGTAAAGGATTCCTGGTTATCCTCTCTTCTCCTTCCGGTGGAGGTAAAACTACTTTAAGAAAAGAAATCCTCCATAAAAATCCCTCTCTTTACTATTCGGTTTCTTGCACCACTCGTCCACCCAGAGAAGGAGAAGAAGAGGGGAAAGATTATATTTTCCTCCCCGAGGAAGAATTCCGGAAAAAAATAGAGCAGGGAGAATTTTTAGAGTGGGCTACTGTTCATGGATACCTCTATGGTACCTTAAAAGAAACTGTGGAGGAAAAATTAAGAGAAGGGAAGATAGTCCTTCTGGATATAGATGTTCAGGGAGCCAGAAAGTTGAGAAAGATTTTCCCTGAGAGTGTGTACATCTTTATCCTGCCTCCTTCCTGGGAAGAACTGGAGAGAAGATTAAAAAGGAGAAGAACCGAATCTCCCCCTAAAATTAAGGAGAGGTTAAAGATTGCCCAATGGGAGATTAGATTTTATACCGATTATGATTACCTCATAATTAATGATAAAGTAGAAAAGGCTGTGGAAGAAATTCTGTGTATTATTGAAGCTGAAAAGAGGAAAATGAGAAGGAATGAAAAGGTAATAGAAAAATGGTTAAAAAAATAGGTCTTCTTATAAATACAAGGAAAAAGAAGGCAAAGGAGTTTCTGAAAGAACTAATATCCCTCTTAAAAGAAGAAGGATTCACCGTTTATATGCTTCCCCAGGAGGCAGAGATTACAGGATATGATTCCTTAGGGGTGGAGAAAGAGGTCTTGAGTAAAGAAATCTCTCTTCTCATAACCCTGGGAGGGGATGGAACTTTACTTAGAGGAGCAAGAATGGTCAGCCCCTATGGGAAGCCTGTTCTGGGAGTCAACCTGGGAGGGTTAGGATTTCTTACCGAAACAAATTTCTCTTCCTTTCCCCAGGTGCTTAAAAAACTGAAGGAAGGCTCCTACCAGATAGAGGAAAGAACCATGCTGGAGGTTCAATTAAAAGAAGAAGGAACTCACCTCGTCCTTAACGATGTAGTGGTAGTAAGAAAGGACACTGCCCGTATTATTCATCTGGAGACTTTCATAGATGAACATCCTCTCACTGATTTCATGGCAGATGGACTCATCATCTCCACTCCCACCGGTTCTACAGCCCATTCTCTCTCTGCGGGTGGACCTATAATCCATCCGGGTGTGGAAGGATTACTTCTGGTTCCTATCTGTCCTCACACTTTATCTAATAGACCTCTGGTGATACCTTCTTCCAGCCAGATAAAGATTATCCCTCATACTCCTAAAGGGGTAATGGTAATCCTTGATGGTCAAGAGGTATTTCCCTTAGAAGGAGGGGGAGAAATTAAGGTAAAGGCATCTTCCCAGCGGACAAAACTTATAAAATTGGAAGATTCCAGTTATTATGAACGTCTAAGAAAGAAACTGAAGTGGAGAGGACATTCAGGAGGAAGGTAAAATGAAAACTAATCTGGTAAGATTTGGAGTTTCTCTCCCTGAGCATCTTCTTAAAGAGTTTGACCAGTGGCGGAAGGAAAGAGGTTATTTCAACCGTTCAGAGGCACTCCGAGACCTCATTAGAGAATCTCTGGTAAAGAGAGAATGGGAGAAAGGCAGAGAAGTGTAAAGGGTACAGTGCTTCTACAGGTAAAACCATTTAATTTCTCAAACATCAAAAATTATAGTGGTGCGAGGAGGGTCTTTTTGAATTTGGAGTCCATGATAGGTGGCAGCCTTTATCTCCAGATTTAGGGAGTGAGAGGGGGAGATTTTTTCTCCCTTAGCCTCTGCTTGTAAAAACTTCCTCTCCAGTTTCTTTATGCGAAAGTCTTTGAAAACCATCCCCTGAAAATGCAAGTAAAGTAACTCATTCAACCATCGTACCAGAAGGTCTTCTAAGTCCTCTCCTTCAACTACGATCTCTTTGGTAATCTGGGGTTGGACTTTATCTAAATCTGTAATTAAAGAGAACATTCCTTTGGCCGCCGTCTGGAAAAGGTCTTCTAAACTCTCCCCTTCCACCTTAATTCCTACATCCGCGGTATGGGAAATTTCCTCAAACTTACCCATTAGATTTCTGTAACTCTGGCTATGGAACTAACCCTATCTCCTTCGCTTAAGGAGATAAGTTTTACTCCCACTGTCTGCCTTCCCATTTTTCTAACCGAGGAGACCGGAAAACGCATGACCATTCCTCTCTCGGTAAGAAGTATTATGGAATCCTTTTCTTTAACTCCTGCTGCTCCAATTATTCTCCCATTTTTCTTAGTAATCTTAACCGCAATGACACCTTTCCCTCCTCTTCTCTGTAAGGGGAAGAGAGAATACTCTGTTCTCTTTCCATACCCTCTCTCACTTACCACAAATAGACTTTCTCCTTCCTTAAGCACTATCATTCCCACTATCTCATCCTCATCTCCTAACCGCATCCCCCTTACTCCTCCTGCTGCTCTACCCATAGAACGTATCTCCTTCAAAGTAAACCTGATTCCCTTTCCCAGTTTACTTATAAGAATAACCTCTTCCTCTCCTTTTACCAGACTAACTTCCTTCAACTCATCCTTTTCTTCTAAGGTCATCGCTATTATCCCTGTAGAACGGGGATGAGAGAAAGCAGAGAGAGGGGTCATCTTCACTTTCCCCTTTCGGGTAACCATGAACACAAATCTCTGCAGATTGAAATCCTCAACTCTCAGGAAAGCAGTCAGTCTTTCTCCCTCTTGAAAAGGAAGAAGGTTAACTAAAGCCTTACCTCTGGAGAGTCTTCCTGCTGTGGGTATCTGAAAAGTTTTCAACCAATATACCTTCCCCAAGTTAGAGAAACATAAGAGGTAATCATGAGTTAAGGTCACCATTAAACTCTTAACAAAGTCCTCTTCTTTGGCATCCATGCCCTTCAATCCTTTTCCTCCTCTCTCCTGCTTCCTATAGGTAGAGAGAGGAAGTCGTTTTATATAGCCGGAATCGGTAAGAGTGACCACCATCTCTTCCTGAGGAATTAAGTCTTCCACGCCCAATTCCGGTTCTTCTTCCACAATCTCAGTTCGACGAGGGTCAGCATACTTCTCCTTCAACTTAAGAAGTTCCTCCTTTATCAGATTTTTTATCTGAAGAGGAGAAGATAACAGCGTCTCCAGTCTTACAATCTCTTTTATAACGGAAAGGTAATCCTCCTCCACCTTTTTTCGCTCCAGTCCAGTAAGTCTCTGCAACCTCATATCCAAAATAGCCTGAGCCTGAACCTCGGTAAGGGAAAATTTTTTTATCAAATTTTCCTTGGCTATCTCCACCGTGGAAGACTTCCTAATGGTGGAAATCACCTCATCTAAATGATCCAGAGCAATCTTAAGACCTTCCAAAATATGCGCTCTTTCTCGTGCCTTTTTTAACTCAAAGGTGAGCCTTCGAGTAACTACCTC
>CAZSGC010000002.1:37083-42074 GCA_964606225.1 uncultured bacterium
TTCCCCAATGGACTCCAAGAGACGGGATTTATTTACCATATAAGGAATTTCACTGATTACAATTCTTTTCTTCTCACCCTTATCTCCCTCTATGTAAGCCTTACCTCTTACCTTTATTATTCCCTTCCCCGTAAGGTAAGCCTCCTTTATCCCCCCCTTCCCATAAATTACTCCTCCCGTAGGGAAATCAGGTCCCGGAATATACTCCATCAGTTCTTCTATGGTAATCTCTGGATTCTCCAGTAAGGCTACCAGACCATCCACTATTTCTCCCAGATTATGAGGAGGAATCTCTGTAGCCATTCCTACCGCAATTCCAGAACAACCGTTCACTAATAAATTGGGAAGAGAAGCAGGTAAAACCACAGGTTCACTTCTTGTCCCATCATAATTGGGGACAAAATCTACTGTCTCTTTATCCACATCCCTTAACATCTCCTCTGCAAACACACTCATCCTGGCCTCGGTGTATCTCATAGCCGCAGGGGGATCTCCATCTACTGAACCGAAGTTCCCCTGTCCATCTACTAAAGGATATCTCATAACAAAATCCTGAGCCAGCCTCACCAGAGCAGGATAAACCACACTCTCCCCATGTGGATGATAATTACCACTCACATCACCGCATATCTTGGCACATTTTCGGAAAGGTCGATTAGAGTATAATCCTAAATCTCTCATAGCCCAGAGAATTCTCCTCTGGACAGGTTTCAGACCATCTCGCACATCTGGAAGAGCACGAGATATGATCACACTCATAGCATAATCCAGATAAGAGGATTTAACCTCATCTTCAATATTCACTGCTCTTATTCTCTCTGCCATCTTTTACCTCCTGTAATGTGACATTTTAACACATCCCTGCTTCCTACTCAATGTGATATAATGGATTTAAAAAAAAGGGGGGAAAACCATGAAAAAATACCGCTTTGCCATAATAGGGTGTGGAGTAATCGCTCCCTGGCATGCAGATGCTATAAACTCTATCCCGGAAGCGGAACTGGTAGCGGTAGCAGATGTGGTGGAAGAGAAAGCAAAAGCCCTGGGAGAAAAATACAGGGTAGACTGGTATACAGATTTTCATAAAGTCTTGGAAAGGGAAGATGTAGACATTGTGAATATATGTACTCCCAGTGGTTTAAGGAGAGACATCGCGGTGCCTGCGGCTAAAGCGGGCAAACACATCATCTCCGAAAAACCCTTAGAAGTAACCTTAGAAAAGGCTGATGAAATTATAAAAACATGCGAGGAAAGGGGAGTGAAACTGGCGGTTATCTTTCAATCTCGCTTCAGTGATGCAGCCAGAACGGTTAAATCTGCTTTGGAAAAGGGCAAATTTGGCCAACTGGTATATGGAGAAGCCTCTCTCAAATGGTATAGAACTCAAGAATACTATGATTCAGCAGGATGGAGAGGAACCTGGGCTATGGATGGAGGAGGAGCCCTTATGAATCAGGGTATACATAATGTAGACCTCCTTCAGTGGATGATGGGAGAGGTGGATACTATATTTGCCTACACTGGGCTATTGGCCCATGAGAAGATAGAAGTAGAAGATACTGCTATTGCAGTCTTAAAATTTAAAAACGGAGCCTTGGGAAGTATCGTGGCTATGACCAGTGCTTACCCAGGTTATGCAAGGAGAATAGAAATCTACGGAACTAAAGGAACTGCAGTTATGGAAAACGGAAGGATAAAGGTCTGGAACTTTAAAGAGGAGGATGAAGAGGACCAGAAGATTAAAGAGGCTATTTCCCAAAAGGAAGAAAGGGTAGCCACAGGTGCCTCCTCTGCCACTGCTGGTCTTAGTTATGAAGAGCATAGAAGACAGATTCTTGATTTCATAAATAGTCTGGAAGAAAATCGTCCTCCTTTAGTGGACGGAAGAGAAGGGAGAAAATCCATAGAGATAATTTTGGGAATTTACACCTCGGCCAGGGAAAGGAGGGAAGTTAAATTACCCTTATGATATAATTTTACAGTGGAGAGGTGCGAGAGCCTGGTTTAATCGGCACGACTGGAAATCGTGTGCCCGATGAAGAGTCGGGCCGTGGGTTCAAATCCCACCCTCTCCGCAAGAAGAATCTATCTTGCCATTACCTTTTACTATAAGAAGGTGAAGTATTGATTCAGGCTGGTTGGGCAGAAAAGGATATAACTCCTCTTCCAGGCATACCCTTAGGAGGATACTTTAATCCAAGATGGGCAGAAAAGGTTCTGGATCCTCTTAAACTCATTGCCCTTTATTTAGAAAAAGGAGACTCTTCTTTAGCCATAGTCTCCTTAGACCTTCTGGCTATCTCTTCTTCCCAGGTAAAGGAATGGAAAAAAGAAATATCTTCCAGTATAGGTATACTTCCAGAGAATGTTCTTATCTCCACCACTCATACTCACACCGCTCCCCTCACTTTTCCCCTCTTTGGGCAGAAGCCAGACTGGGGTTATGTGGAATCCCTACGGAGAAAATTATTAGAGGCTCTTCTGGAAGCAAAGATGAAAATTAAACCCGTTCATATAGAGATAGCCACAGGAAAAGTGGAAGGGATAAGTTTCAATCGACGGTATCGCATGAAGAATGGCAAGGTGGTTACCAATCCACCTAAAGACCATCCAGATATTGTGGGTCCTGCAGGACCTGTGGATAGAAGACTTACCCTTATTAGAATCCTTCCTGAGGAAAATTCCTCCTCCCTTTTTTTAATACACTTTGCTCTGCATCTGGATACCGTGAATCACAACTTCATATCCAGTGATTTTGTGGGAGTAGTGAGAGAAATCCTTAAGAAAATCTATGGTGAAAAAACTTTCTTCCTTTACCTTCAGGGCACGGCAGGAGATATAAATCATCTGGATCCTGAAGGCAGGATAAAGACCAGCCATCCTTATAACCGGATAAGAATTGGAAGGGTTCTGGCAGGAGAGATACTGAAACTGGCAGAGTTTACTCGTAAACTAAAGATAACCGAAATTAAAGGAGTAAGTGAGGAGTTGAAGGTGAACTTGCGAGTTCCGGAGGAGAAAGAAGTAGAAGAGGCAAAAATATTCTTGCAAAAGTTTGGCGAGGAAGACCTATCTCCTCTCACCTCTGAAGACCTGGCAGCTGGAAGTGAAAGAGCAAAAGCCTTTTATGCTCGCCAAATTTTAGAACTAAAGAAGAGTAAAGAGACTACTGCAGAGATGGAAATTCAAGGTTTAAAGATAGGAGAACTTGCTCTTGTAGGTATACCTGCAGAAGTCTTTACGGAAACAGGTCTGAAGATAAAAGAAAAATCACCCTTTCCTTATACTCTTATAGTGGAGTTAGCCAATGGATGTTTGGGCTATCTTCCTCCTCCTAAAGCCTTTGAAGAAGGTGGATACGAAACCATGCTTAACTCTTACAATCGCCTACCACCGGATACAGAAGAAAAAGTGCTGAAAGTTACCTCTCATATATTAAATCAACTTCTTTAGTCTTTTCCATTGTAAATCTGCCAGGTAGGAACTCCTTACCCAAGGTCCTGCAAAGGTTAAAAGACCAATCTTCTTGCCAAAATCTTCAAATTCTTTATAAGCTGAAGGCTTAAGGTACTCTTTCACTGGATAATGGGAAGAAGAAGGAGCCAAATACTGCCCTATGGTAAAGAGGGAACAACCTGCCTCCTTCGCCTGGAGCATAACCTCAAAAACTTCTTCTTTCTTCTCTCCAAGCCCCACCATTATACCCGTTTTTAAAGGGGTAGAAGGAGAAATTCTCTTGGCTATTTTTAAGACTTTAAGAGACCTTTCATAATTAGCCTGTGGTCTTATCTCTGGATAAAGGCGGGGAACGGTCTCCAGATTATGAGCAAAAACATCTGGAGAGGAAGAAAGAACTTTAATTATGCTACTTTCCTTACCCTTAAAATCAGGAACCAGCACTTCCACTTTTATCCTCTCCTTCTTAAGTTCCCTCACTACCTTAGCAAAATGCTCTGCTCCTCCATCTGACAAATCATCTCTGGTAACCGAGGTTATCACCACAAATTTTAAACCCAGTTTGAGGACTACTTCCTTTATTTTAAAGGGTTCTCTCTCATCCACAGGAAGCGGTCTCCCCTTCTTTACCTGACAGAAACGACAGCGACGGGTGCAGGTATCCCCAAGTATTAAGAAGGTAACCACACCCCGAGAGAAACACTCCCCCAGATTAGGGCAATGAGCACTCTGACAGATGGTATAAAGAGAATACTCGGATAGTAAATCCCATACTTCCTTTATCTTCTCTACATTTCCTATGGATTTCTTAAGCCAGGATGGTATTCCCATCTTTCCCTCCTGAAGAGCTAGATCTTTAATAGAAATCTCCCCTACCCTCAAATACTTTAAGGAACTCCTTCACTATCTCCTCCTTCACCTCTCCCATCTCTACTCTCCTACCCAGTTCTTTCTCTAAGCAGGTAACCTCCCTTCCCAAACCACAGGGGTTAATAAGGGAGAAGTATTCATCTTCCGGCTTAACATTGAAGGCAAAACCATGATAGGTTATCCATCTACTTACCGCAACCCCTATACTGGCTATTTTCCTTTCTTCCACCCAAACACCTGTCATCCCCCTGATTCTCCTACCCTCAATACCATAACCCTTAAGAACTCTTATCAAAACCTCTTCCAAGTTCCTTAAGTAAAGGGAGATGTCTCTTCCCCTTTCTTTTAAATCCAAGATGGGATAACCCACCCACTGACCAGGGCCGTGGAAGGTAACATCCCCCCCTCGCTCTATAAAGTAAAGTTCCACACCCTTCTTCTTTAGAACCTCCTCACTTACCAAAACATTCTCTCTCTTTGCCCTTCTCCCTAAGGTTATAACTGGATGATGTCTTAAAACGATTAAGGTGTCAGGAATCTCTCCTCTCTTCCTCTTCTCCACCAGTTCTCTCTGAATATTCCAGGCGGTCTTATAGTCAATCAGTCCTAAATCCTCTATCTTCATGAAAGAAAATGGATAGCCTCTCCTAACAGGAGGGAAGAGG
>CAZSGC010000003.1:0-9598 GCA_964606225.1 uncultured bacterium
TTATTAAATCTTCTAATTATTAGATTTTTTAATTATACAAGAATTTAAATAATTGTCAAGTCGGGGAATTTCCCCTCTTTTTTCTTCCCTACTTAACCGCTTTATCCATCCCGTCCTGATTCTTCTATCATACCACTGATAACTATACCTAAGGAGACTTCCATATGCAGAAATTTCTTCAGGTTCCTCCAATATGGTAAAATCTAGAAAATGAAATCAAGACGGATAGTTTTCTCAAGAGAAAACATAATAGAAATGGAAGAAATAGAGGTGCCTTCGCTTGAGGAATACGAAATAAGAATAAAAACCTTATACACATTGATAAGCGGAGGTACTGAATTAGCAGTACTAAGCGGTGAAAGAAAAGAACTGGTGAAGTTTCCTTGCCATCCTGGATACTGTAATGTGGGAGTGGTAGAGGAAATAGGGGAAAAGGTAGAGGAATATAGAGAAGGGAACTTGGTATATTCTGAGAGCGGTCATGCAGAATTTAATGTTGTAAATATAAGAAGGGAGGTAGTGGAGAGTGTTCCTGAGGGAGTGGAGGTGAAATTTGTCCCTTTAGTCTCTTTGGCTGCAGTAGGTTTGTATGGGGTAAGAAGGGCAAATATTAAAGTAGGAGAACCAGTTGCAGTTATAGGTTTAGGATTGGTGGGACAATTTGCCCTCCAATTTGCTCTTCTTTCTGGCGGTTATCCAATAATGGGTATAGATAAAATAAAATCCCGCAGGGAAAAAGCCTTAAATAGTGGAGCAGATAAAGTTTTCGCTTCTCTAAAGGAAATAAAAGAGAAAGTCCCAGTTATACTTGACTGCACAGGAGTAGGTAAAATTTTGCCTCAAGTTTTAGAAATGCTTGAGGTCGGAGGACGGTTAGTCATTGTAGGTTCTCCTTACGATGAAGTTAAACTTCACCCTTTTAGGGATATATGTAGAAAAGATCTACAGATTATTGGAACACTTCAACCTAATAATCCCCTTAATTCCACCTGGACATATAGATTTGGGAAAAAATCAGAAAGAAAATTAATTCTCTCCCTCATGGCAGCTAAGAAACTGAAAGTGGAAGGATTGATAACTCATATTTTTAAGAAAGAAGAGTATAAAAAGGCTTATGAGTTGTTAAAAGAGAAGAGAGGAGAAGTTCTGGGGGTACTTTTAGATTGGAGATAAAAGAAAAGAGGAAGATGGAGGACTTCGCTGTTCCGGTAAAGAGAGGAAGAAGGAGTTAAGGGGGGTAAGGATCGTAGCAAAAAATGGAATGGTTAAGATGGGCAAGGAGTATATCCTTGTAGAAAGGAGGTAAAGGCAATAGAAAATTCATTTAAGAAGTTTGGGAAAGGCAATGGCAAAATATTTTTTAACTCTGGGAGGGAAAGGGAAATTTTACTCTAATCTTTCTTCTTTTTGAAAAATCTACACAATTGCTTCCTCTTTATGCTAAATAATATTTTTCTTTTGCAATTTTAACTCCTTCCATTGCCTTTATGTGGTTTTCAAGCCATTCTTTTACTGTGGGTCTCCATACTGTCTGTAAGAAGCCGATTAAGTTTTCATCCGAAATATTTCTTTTACAAAATTCAACGGTTTTCTCAAAATTTTCAAAATATGAATGATTGCTCCCTGTTGGTATCTGTTTAAAACCTGCTTTTTCAAGTGCTATATATGCTTTTATGTATTTTGATATTTTTTCATTATTCAAATCAAAATCAATTCCATAATACCAGTTACTCTGTATAACAGATTTAGGCATCCTCTTCAAAAATTCCTCTTCATGATTCCATATATAGTCACTCCATATCCATGCACAAACACCCCTTTTTTCAACTTCATTTATAAAAAAGTAAAGGTCATGCCACCATAAATCACCGTGTCTGACCACAGCGTATAAACGATGTTTTTGATGGCCATATGTTTCTTCATCCATTCCAAGGTGGAAGAATTTTGGCTTATCAAATATTTCGATAACTTCTTCTATTAAATCTCTACATACTCCATAATAAATATCTGTGGAAACCATTCTTGAATATTTGCCAAGCCATACATCATGGGCAGCAGAAAAATTTAATTTCGGCACAGTTTCTATTCCGAGTTCTCTTATCCTTTTTAATTTCTTTTTAAATTTTTCTATACTCCATGAACCATTAATTGCAATTTCCGGATGACTTTCATATTTAATTCCCTCTCCAATATCTATTACAAGCAAGTTTATTCCATATTCAGGCAATTTTTCAATAATATAATCCCATACCTCTTCTTTACATCTCAATTTTGTTCTTGGTGGATAATCAATTTTTTCATCAGGATGGACTCTATGTTCAGGGCCACAGTCTTCCCACATATTATACCCAAGATGAATTAAATATCCCCAGTATTTTTCCATAATTTCCCTCCTTTTATTTTGCTTTTCAAAAATCAAGAAAATGTCTATTCAAATTTTTTAAAATGCCTCTTCCCCTTCCTATTTTCCATTATCTAGACTTCTAATCAGTCATAATTATTATTTGCAGTCATCTTTTGCTTCTTTATTTTCTTCATTCTAACTGAAATTGCAAGTTTTAAAATTTAGGTAAAGCAATATAAGCGTCCCTTTTTTGTTAACAATAAAAAGGACAATTACTCCCATAGCGCGACTGATAACAGTTGCCATCGCAGAACCAGCGACTTCCAGGCAGGGGGAAAAAGCCCAAACCAAAAATAAATAAAGGGTCAAGCAATATATTAACTGCGTTAGAAAGAATAAGGATCTTAGTAACTGCATCCCCTGAACCTCTCAAAGCCTGGTTAAAGCCAATAAACAGAAATATAAAAAGAGAAGATAAAATTTATTTTTAAATATCTGCCAAGCAGAAGAAATAATTTCTTCAGTTGCTCCAAATATACGCAGTAATTTCTTCAGTCCCAAAGATACCTACTAAAACCATAACGGCTGAACTGATAAAACTTATACATAACCTGGAAGAGCACTCTGTCTGCATTAGTATAATCCTTTTCCCTGTAAAATGGGCTATCAAAGCCGTAGCCCCTGAAGATATACCTATAGCCACCATCATTATTACTGAAAGGATAACCCCGGATACAGATAGAGCAGCTACTGCTATATGACCTAATCTTCCCACAAAGAAAAAAGTCTGCCAAGGTAAATAAATCCTGCAGTAAAGATGCCATCATTATCGGAGTAGCCAACTTCCACAGAGAAGAGCTTAATTTTCCTTCCGTTATATTTTTATTAATTCTACGCGCCCTTATATTACTCATATCTTAATGCTTCTATGGGGTCTAATCGTAAGGCTTTACGAGCAGGCCATAACCCAAAACAAATGCCTACACCAATAGAAAAGGCTGTGGCTAAAATTATAGAAAATAAAGATACTTTCGTTGCCCAGCCAGCAAATAGAGACAGAAGAAAAGATGCGCCAATACCAAAAATAATGCCCACCGCTCCTCCCAGGCAGGTTAAAATCATTGCCTCAATAAGAAACTGCAGCATTATATCTTTCCTGCTTGCACCTATTGCTTTACGCAGACCTATTTCTCGAGTGCGTTCAGTAACAGAAACAAGCATTATATTCATAATTCCCACTCCCCCTACAATCAAAGATATAGCAGCAATACACCCTAAAAGAGTGGTCATGGTCTTTATCATATTCATAAAAGTTTCCCTTATTTCAGTCATATCCCGAATAGAGAAAGAATCCCTATCACCTGCTTTAAGGTGGTGTCTTTTCCTGATAAGATTTTCTATATCCTTTTTCACCTCATCTATAAATTTCTGGTCATCCACCTCCACCTCAATGTAATCTACATATTTTTTCCCCAGGACACGATACATTGCTGTAGTTACAGGAACTACAACTACATCATCTCTATCTCCATGAGGAGATTGCCCTTTTTCAGGAAGAACCCCTATTACTCTAAAATTTATGCGATTAATTTTTATAATCTTACCTACTGGATTTTCATCTCCAAAAAGTTCCCTTGCCACTGTAATCCCTAAAAGGGCAATTTTTTTTCTTGTCTTTTCTTCTTTTTTAGTAAAAAATCTGCCCACAATCGGCTGAGAGGATTTCATCTCAGCATAATCTTTACTTACTCCCTGAACCAATGTATTCCAGTTTTTATTCTTATAGACAACCTGTCCTCTTCCTCTTACTGAAGGAGAAACTCTTCTTACATATTTGAGTTTAGAAATGGCTTCAGCATCGCTTAGAGTAAAGCGGGTAACTGCACCTGCCTCTAAAGATACACCTCTCGTTCTCCAGGAGCCCGGTCTTACAATCAGAAGGTTTGTCCCTAAAGAGGTGAATCTTTCTGAAAGAGCCTGTTTTGCACCTTCTCCTAAGGCTATCATAGTAATTACCGAGGCTATACCAATAAGAATGCCCAGCATAGAAAGAAACGAACGCATACGATTAGAAAAAATTGCCTTTAGTCCCTGGCGTAGATTTTCAATAATTTCTCTGGAATTAAATCCATAAGATTTTTTACTCTCTTTTAGAAAAAATGATTTATCTTCTATTGTTTGTCCTTTAAATCTCTTCTTGGGTGATTCATCGGAGATTATTTTCCCATCCTGCATTTTAATCACTCGTTGCGCTTGATGTGCGATACTTTCATCATGAGTTACCATCACAACAGTTTTCCCTTGAGCATTTAAATTTTTGAGCATTTCGATTATTTCTTCTCCACTTCTGCTATCCAGATTCCCTGTAGGTTCATCAGCCAAAATAATTAAAGGTTCATTAACTAAGGCTCTGGCAATAGCCACTCTCTGCTGCTCGCCACCGGAGAGCTCGTTAGGATGGTGATAGGCTCTATCTTCTAAACCCACTATTTTCAACTTCTCCAAAGGCAAAGCCTTCTCTTTTTTAGTATGTTTATTATAAATTAAGGGGAGTTCTACATTTTCTAAAGCGCTCATTCGGTTAAGCAGATGAAACTGCTGAAAAACAAAGCCCACCACTCTGTTTCTTAAATAAGCAAGTTGATCATCACTTAATTTTGTTACCTCTGTTCCAAAAAATAGATACTCTCCAGAATCGGGTTTATCCAGAAAGCCCAGGATATGCAGAAGTGTAGATTTGCCAGAACCGGAAGGGCCTAAAATAGTCACAAATTCTCCAGGTTCAATCTTAAGAGAAACTCCATCAAGGGCAACTACATCCACCTTGCCCATTCTGTAAATTTTGGTTACATTAACAAGTTCTATCATTTTTTCTTAATGCGTGGCATAAAGGGAGAAGACACCTTTTTTCTCGTGGGAAGTTTATATTTTTGAGATGAAATTAAAACTATCTCCTCCTTTGATACTCCCTTTAAAATTTCTATATTTCTGTCATCGTATAAACCGGTGATTACCTTTTTCCTAATAACTCCCCTGGGAGTTTTTACCAGAACAAATTTCTGATTGCCCTCCTCTATGAGCGCTTCCTGAGGAAGAAGTAAAACATTTTTCTTCTCCTGGGTTACTATGTCTACATTGGCGCTCATTCCAGAACGAAAAATTTCTGGAACTTTATCCGGTAAAATGTCCACTTCGTAAATTGTGACATTATTAATAATTTTGGATTCATAAGAAATGTGATTTACCCGGGCTTCTACTTTTATGTCCGGGTAGGCGTCCAGAGTAATAACTGCTCTCTGCCCTAACTTTACATCCCCAATGTCAGTTTCATCAACCTGAGCCTTAACTATGAGACGGTCGGATAATACCAGAATAGCATCGTTGACAGTTACAGTTTGGCCGGTTCTGCTGCCCGGACGATTACCTCGCCATCAATAGGAGCAATTAAAGGTATGGGTTTATAAACTTCCTCCCAGTATTTTAACTCTTTTTCTCCTTTAAGATGGGCAGCATCTAAAAGAGCAGCGCGTTCTGTAGAACTCATCAGACACAGAATATCCCCCTTTTTAACCTTATCTCCTTCTTTCACCAGAATTTCTTCTATTCTCCCAGCAATAGGCGGTTTTATTTCCACACGATTCTGAGGTTCAACAACTCCAGTGGTAGATACAATGACACAGATATCGCCATAAAAAGGATGAATTTCATTATAAACAATGTCCTTGTGTTCATTTTTTTTCACTTTCAGAAGAAACAGGACTATAATAATCAGCACTACAGATAGAAATAAAAACTTAATATACTTCATCTTCCAGTGTCCCCTCTTTTACCTTTATCCACCAGGCTTTGGCAATCATTGCCTCAGCCTGGGCATTTAAATATGCTTTCTGGGCATTTGCCAGGTTATCTTCAATAATTGTCCAGTCATCAAAAGAGATAAGCCCGGCAGAATACTGGGCAGAGGCGATTTTTGCCCGTTCCCTTGCTGCCTCCAGATATTTTTTCTGAACATTTACTTTGTCAAATGCATCCTGCAATTCTGTCCAGGCTTCCTGCAGGGTAAAAATAAGACTATCCTTTACACTTTTCTCCTCTGCCTCTTTTTCTTTTAACTGCGACCTAGCTTTAGAAACCTGAGATATTCGACTACCTCCCTCAAACAGGGAAAAAGAGATACTTACTCCTACTGACCATTCCTCATTATGTGGTGGCCAATCCGAGGAAGTTCTGCTTACAGAAGAATTTAAAGATACCTCAGGGGAAAAATCAGACTTGGCAGATTTCAAATTAAAATCCGCAATCTTTTTGTAAACAACTGCTTTTTTAAATTCTGGAATGTCAAGCACCAATCTTTCAAAATCAGGAACTGCTCTCTCTATCTTAATATCAAACTCTCCTTTTACTAAAATTGGACTGAAATGTTTTCTACCTAACTCCTTCAATAATTTTCTCTGAGCCAAAACAAGATTTCTTTTTGCTTGAGTAACCTCAAATTCAGCCTGAGCCAAATCTGCCTGAGCGGTTAATAACGAACCCTTGTGTTCTCTGCCTGCCTCATAGCGCAATTTTACAAGTTCAAGGTTCTTTTTCCTTCGCTCGGCAATCTCCTCAGTCAAAGAAACCAGTTTTTGAGCCTTTAGAAGATTTACAAATGCCTCCTGGAGATTAAATCGCACACTACTAGAAACCTCCCTGTACTCAAACTCTGCTGCCTTTACACTTAAAGAGGCGGATTTTATATTATAAATGGTTTTAAAACCGTCAAACAAAAGTTGCTTGCCTGTTAAACTATAAGAATAAGTAGTGCTTACATTTTTGATAGTGGTTCGGGACTTTTTACTGCTAAGCCCGGTAGTTATTTTAGGAAGGAGAGCACTTTTTGTAATTGCTTTCTCCTCTAAGGTTTGGTTTATCTTTTCCTTTGCTGAAAGTAAGTCCGGGTTATTTTGTAAAGCCTCTCTCACACAATCCTGCCAGGTAAGCACTTCTCCATAAGCAGAAATCACAGCCGAAGCAATGAAAACGGAAATCGCAATAAGAATAACTTTTCTCTTACAGATTTTCATTTTTTCTTTCCTGCCTTCTCCTTACCAATTTTCTCTTTAATAGAGGAAATATCCCTTTCAAATTCAGAGATAAATTTCGCAAAATCATCTGCGGGAATAAGAGTAAGTTTTCTCCTGTGAATTCGAGGAGAGAGTATTATCAGTTTATCTCCTTTTTTTATATTGAGAGTCTTCCTTGCTTCCTTAGGTATCACTATCTGTCCTCGTTCTCCTACAGTTACAATACCAAAAAATTTAGCCATCCCCTTCATTCGCTCGCACCTCCTTTAAATATAACAAATATGAATTGTATGTCATATCATACTAATCATACCATATAAATTTAATACTCTCAACCTCCTTAGAAAATTTGGAAAGCGCTTTAACCCTGCCAAATTTTTTGCAGATAAAGGGAAGTAATTAGCCCTTTGAAATAATAAAATAGCCTTCTGAAAAAGGAGGTTTAAGAGCATGAGTAAATAGAGAAAGAATTATTTTTGCGAAATGAAGCAAGATATGAGGACCTGTGTATGTATTCAGGGGGAAGAGAAGATGGTTTAAGATTGCATAATTATTACCCTGCTTTAAGTATCTTAGAAGAAGGAAGGCGGAGAAGCGATAGGGAGGAGAGGAAGGTTCAGTAAAGGTGAAGGATAGATGAAAAGAAGGTAAAAGAAGAAAGTAGCCAGATACTACAAAAAGTTATGGAAAGCAGAGAGAGCCTTGAGGGAGTTAAAATCAGGGTGTCAAAGTTGAGTTTTTTACTTCCTGATGTTAGTGGGAAAGAACCTTACCCCGACAAGGGATTAAAGAGGATAGAGGAATTTACTTAAAGAGAATCACCAATCCAGAGGGATGAAGGGGAATTGTTTCAGTTTTTCTTTGGCCATGTTCTTGAGTTCCTCCAGTTTCTCTTTACTTCTGGCTTCAAATCTTAAGACCAGAATGGGCTGAGTGTTGGAGGCTCTTATCAATCCCCATCCTTCCGGAGTGATAAACCTCACCCCATCCACATCCAGTACGGGGAATTTCCCTTTAAAGTATTTCTTCAACTCCTCTACCACTTTAAACTTTTCCTCCTCCGGACAATCCACTCTAATCTCTGGAGTAGAGTGATAGGTGGGAATTTCTTTAACCAGTTCTGAGAGAGACTTATCCGAGGAAGAAAGAATCTCCAGGAGCCTCACTGCAGAGAATATAGCATCATCGTACCCTAAGTAATTATCTTTGAAAAACATATGCCCGCTCATCTCCCCTGCCAGAGGGGCTTTCTCTTCCAGCATTTTCTTTTTGATGAGAGAATGTCCAGTCTTCCACACAATAGGTTTGCCACCCAGTTTTTCAATATACTCCACAGTTCCCTGAGAACACTTCACATCCATGATAATAGAAGAACCAGGAAGTCGTTTTAGGACTTTCTGGGAGAAGAGAGCCAGAAGTTTGTCTCCCCAGATGATCTCTCCTTTCTCATCCACCGCTCCTATTCTATCTGCATCTCCATCGAAACCTATTCCCACTTCTGCATTTTCTTCTTTTACTTTCTCTATAAGGTCTTTCATAAATTCAGGAATAGTGGGGTCAGGAAGATGATGGGGAAAGTTACCATCTGGTTCCAAGTAAAGCCCCACCACCTCCACTCCCAGTTCTTCAAAGAGAGGTTTTACGATTTCCCCTGCAGTCCCGTTCCCACAATCCACTACCACTTTTAAGGGAGAGGAAATTTCCACCCTCTCTTTCACATAGTTAATATAGTCTGGACGTGGATCTGCTTCCTTTAAACTTCCCTTTCCGGATAGGTAATCCTTTTTCTGAATCATGGTATAAAGTTTTTTTATCTCTTCCCCATAGATAGAAAAAAGTCCTGCACATAACTTGAAGCCGTTATACTGAATGGGATTGTGACTCCCCGTGACCATTACCCCTCCATCTACCTGGTATAAATGGATGGAGAAGTAAAGTAAAGGAGTGGGTAAAACTCCTACATCCAGAACCTGGCAACCAGTGGAGAGAAGACCTTCAATCAATCCTTTACTTAAAGCAGGGGAGGAAAGCCTTACGTCCCTTCCCACCACCACTTTCCTTCCCCTTTTCCTCTGTATATAGGTTCCAAAGGCTTTACCTATCTCTAAGGCTACTTGAGGGGTTAAATCTTCTTCCACCACTCCCCTTATATCATACTCCCGAAAAATTTCTCTCTTTACCACTATCT
>CAZSGC010000003.1:9698-39323 GCA_964606225.1 uncultured bacterium
TCCACCACTCCCCTTATATCATACTCCCGAAAAATTTCTCTCTTTACCACTATCTCCTCCTTTTTGTCTTTAATTATATCTGAAAGAAGAATAATTTTGCAGTATAAAGGAGGATTGATTATAATTAAAAAAATTTAGGATGTAAAGGAGGTGAAGGGACTTGAATCAATTTAAGACTTTCATTCTGATGTTAGGTCTTACCATGATTCTGGTCCTCTTAGGGGGAGTTATAGGAGGAAGAGGAGGGGCTACTTTTGCCTTCCTTATAGCCTTGGGGCTCAATTTTCTTACCTACTACCATTCGGACAGGATAGTTCTGGCAATTTACCGTGCTCAGGAGTTAAAGAGGAATGAGGCACCCTGGCTTCATGACCTGGTAGAAGATTTATCTCAGAGGATGGGAATACCCAAACCCAGAATTTATCTTATCCCTCAACCTGCTCCCAATGCTTTTGCCACCGGGAGGTCTCCTAAGGTGGGATGTGTGGCTGTCACGGAGGGGCTATTGAGAATTCTGGATGAGGAAGAAATCAGGGGAGTCCTGGGGCATGAGTTAAGTCATATAAAAAACAGGGATACCCTCATTCAAACCATTTCCGCTTCCATAGCAGGAGCTATTAGCATGCTGGCTTTCTGGGCAAGATGGGCGGCTTTCTTAGGAGGTTATGGAGATAGTGAGGAAAGAGGTAATCCTTTCTTCCTTTTACTTATCTCCATACTGGCTCCTCTGGCTGCCCTGATTGTCCAGATGGCTATATCCCGAAGTCGAGAATATCTGGCGGATGAGAGAGGTGGAAGGGCCTGTGGTAATCCCCTTTATTTAGCCAGGGCTTTAAGAAAACTGGCTGGTTATCAGGAGAAATATCCTATGGAAGTTAACCCTGCCACCTCTCATCTCTTTATTGTAAATCCTCTTTCTGGAGAGAGTTTCTTCTCTGTATTATTTTCTACCCATCCTCCCCTCCAGGAGAGGATAAGAAGGTTGGAGGCATTAGCCTCCCGTCCAGGAGGGAATTATGTTTTTTAACTTCATTTTTGGGCTTTTCTCCAATGATATTGCCATCGACCTGGGAACCGCTACCACTCTGGTTTATGTAAAAGGAGAGGGAGTGGTGCTTTATGAGCCCTCTGTGGTGGCTATTCATAAGAGTACCAAGACTATCCTGGCTGTGGGAGAGGAAGCCAAGAGCATGTTAGGAAAGACCCCTGCTACCATTGTAGCCACACGCCCTTTGAGAGATGGAGTAATCACTGACTTTGAGGCTACAGAAGAGATGCTCCGATACTTCATTACTAAAGTTCATCGGAGAAGGAAGTTTGTCAGTCCCCGGGTAGTCATTGCGGTAACTTCTGGAATTACCGAGGCAGAGAGGAGAGCGGTTAAAGAATCTGCTGCAGAGGCAGGAGCCAGAGAAGTTTACTTAGTGGAAGAGCCCATGGCTGCGGCTATCGGGGCAGGACTTCCAGTTCAGGACCCAGGAGGAAACCTGGTAGTAGATGTGGGAGGGGGTACTTCTGAGGTAGCAGTAATCTCTCTGGCCGGTATTGTTCAATGTAAGACTATAAAAGTGGCGGGAGATGAGATGGATGAATCTATCATAAAATATCTTAAAAGCGAGCACAATCTTCTGATAGGAGAAAGGACAGCGGAGGAAATAAAGATAAAACTGGGCTCTGCCTTCTCTTCGGAAGAAGAGAAAGAGATGGAAGTTAAGGGACGTGACCTTATGAGTGGATTACCCCGCACCCTTACCATCTCCTCTCAGGAAGTAAGAGAAGCCCTTAAAGAACCTGTGGATAGTATCGTGAGAACGGTGAAGGAACTTCTGGAGGAGACTCCTCCGGAATTGGCTGCGGACCTGGTAGATAGAGGAATTGTCCTTACGGGAGGGGGAGCACTGTTAAGTGGACTGGACCAGAAAATTTCTCAAGAGACAGGGCTACCGGTGCGTTTAGCAGAAGATCCTTTAAAATGTGTGGTGATGGGTGCAGGGAAATGCTTGGAGGAGATTGCCTTTCTCAAGAAGATTACCTCTCTTAGCGAATATTAAGATTTCTTAAGCAGAAAGAATAGGAAAATATCCTGTAAAATGATACAATAGCAATAGGCCATGAAACTGGAAGACTTACTTAAGATAATGGTGGAGAAAGATGCTTCTGATTTGCATATTAAAGCAGGAAGTCCTCCCTATTTTCGCATAAATAAAGAACTAACACCTTACGGAGAAAAGAAATTTACCCCGGAAGAGACCAAAGAGTTAGCCTTCTCCATCCTTCAGGAGAAACTCCGCTCCCATTTTGAGGATACTCATGATCTGGATATATCTTACGGAGTCTCAGGATTGGGGAGATTCAGGATTAATCTTTATCAGCAGAGGGGAAGCGTGGGAATGGTTATTCGCAGGGTTAAAACGGAGATACTCTCCTTTGAAGAGCTGAATCTTCCCCCCATTTTAAAGAAAATCTCTCTGTTTGAAAGAGGGCTGGTTCTGGTATGTGGAGCAGCAGCCTCAGGTAAATCCACTACTCTGGCTGCTATGATAGATTACATCAATTCCCACCGTAGGTATCATATCATTACCATTGAGGACCCTATCGAGTTCTTATTCCAGGATAAAAATTCTATAATTACCCAGAGAGAGGTCCAACTGGATACTCTTTCCTTCACCTCTGCTCTCCGCCATGTAATAAGGCAGGATCCCAATGTAATAATGATAGGAGAACTGAGGGACCCTGAGTCCTTCAAGATAGCGGTTAATGCAGCAGAGACTGGACATCTTGTCCTCTCTACTCTTCATGCTGTGGATTCTTCTCAGGTGATTAACCGCATCCTGGATTTTTTCCCTCCTTCTGAACATTATCAGATCCGCACTCAACTTTCTCTCAATCTGAAGGCTACCATAGTACAGAGGTTATGTCAGAGGAAAGATAAGCCAGGACTAATTCCTGCTGTAGAAGTTATGATTGTAAATTTAACTATTGCTCGCCTAATAAGAGAGAACAAGATTGAGAGGATTCCTGCTGCTATCCAGGCGGGAAGGGAAGAGGGCATGATAACCTTTAACCAATCCCTTCTCAAACTTATAAAGGAGGGAAAAATCAGCCTGGAAGAAGGGATGGCCAAATCCTCTCAGCCAGAGATGCTGGAGATGGCTCTCAAAGGTATTATGCTGGATGAGGAAAAACAAATACTGGGAGAGTTCTAACTTCCCTTACCCCTTAAGAATTGATCTATATAGATGGCAGTTTCGGTTCGGGAGGGGGGCAGGTTTTAAGAACTGCTGTAGGTCTTTCTGCTCTATTACATAAACCTGTCTCTATCCAGAATATCAGAATTAAAAGACCAAATCCAGGTCTTCAAGAACAGCATCTACAGGCTATAAAAGCAGTAGCCCAAGTTTGTCAGGGAGAACTTAAAGGTGCTTACTTAGGTTCCACGAGTATAGAATTCTATCCGAGTAAAATTATCCCTGGAAATTACAATATTAAGATTGCTACTGCCGGTTCTGTAAGTCTCCTTCTCCAAGCTCTTCTCCTACCTTCCTCCCAGGGAAGTTTTTCTTTCCATATAAAAGGAGGAGGGACTTATGGCAAATGGTCTCCTCCTATCTCATATTTGCTTTCCGTTTTTCTTCCTTTAATCTCCCAGATGGGATATAAGGTAAAGGTAAAAGTTTTAAGGGAGGGGTTCTATCCCCGAGGAGGAGCGGAGGTGGTGGTAAACACAGAAAAGGCTAATTTCTTCCCCCTCTATCTCCTGAAGCCGGGAAAGGTTAGGGAAATAAGAGGTGTTTCAGTTGCCAGCAGAAATTTACAAAAAAGGAAGGTGGCGGAGAGACAGAGAGACTCTGCCTGGAAGATCTTGAAGCAGAGAGGGTTTAAAAAAGTTAATATAGAAATAGAGTATGTCTCCTCTTCTTCTTGTGGAAGTGGTATTAACCTGGTGGCCATTACCGAGCACTCTCTTCTGGGTGGAAATGCTCTGGGAGAGAGGGGAAAAAAGGCAGAAGAGGTAGGAGAGGAGGCAGCGAGGAATCTGCTTTTAGAGTTAAAAGGAGCAGTGGACAGGTATGCAGGGGACCAACTCTTACCCTATCTGGCTTTTGGAGGTGGCCAGATAAGAGTAAGTGAGGTCACAGACCATCTTCTTACCAATGCCTGGGTAATTGAGAAATTTCTTCCCGTAAAAATTCATATAGAGAAAGACATAGTGAAAATTATAGGTTGAATATTAAGTAGATAAAATGGTAGGATACAGGACATGATTCTGATCACAGGTGGGGCAGGATTTATTGGGTCTCATCTGGCAGACCTTCTCATAGAGAAAGGATACAGGGTAAGAATACTGGATAATCTACATCCTCAGGTCCATTCAGGGTTTCCCTCCTACCTGAACAAAGAGGTAGAATTTATTAAGGGAGATGTAAGAGAAAGGGGAATACTGGAGAAGGCTATAGAAGGAGTGGAGGGAATATTCCATTTTGCTGCTCGAGTAGGCGTAGGACAGTCTATGTATGAGGTGAAGGATTATGTGGAGGTGAATGTGGGAGGGACCGCTTCTTTACTGGATATCCTGGTGAATAAAAAACACAAGGTAAAAAAACTCATTGTAGCCTCTTCTATGAGTATATATGGGGAAGGAGCCTATAACTGTAAAAACTGCGGGACAGTTTATCCCAGAGAGAGAAAAGGTGAAGACCTGAAGAGGAGAATCTGGGAACCTCGATGTCCCCATTGTGGAGAGGAGACAAGCCCTCTTCCTACTTCGGAAGAAAAGCCCCTTTACCCCTCCTCCATCTATGCCCAGACCAAGAGGGAGCAAGAAGAGATGTGTCTCCTTATTGGAAAGACTTACGGTATCCCCACTGTGGCTCTGAGATTCTTTAATGTCTTTGGCTCTCGACAGGCACTCTCCAATCCCTATACCGGAGTGGTAGCCATCTTCGCCTCCCGGATATTGAACGGGAAGCCACCGGTGATTTACGAAGATGGCCAGCAGTTGCGAGACTTTATTCACGTTAAAGATATAGCCAGAGCCTCTCTTCTGGCTTTAGAGAGGGAAGAAGCAGATTATGAGGTTTTTAATGTGGGGACGGGAAGACCTGTGCAAATAAAGGAGATATCCCGTATTCTTCAGAAATTGCTGGATAAAGAGACGGGAGAGGAAGTGACCTTCCGTTATCGGAAAGGAGATATAAGAACTTGCTATGCAGATGTAACTAAAATAAAGAAAAAACTGGGGTTTGAACCAGAGTATTCCTTAGAGGAAGGGATGAAAGAGTTAGTACCCTGGCTTATAGGACAGAAACCCAAGGATGAGGTAGATAAGGTTATAGGAGAGATGGAAGAGAGGAGACTGATGGAATGAAATCTATAATTACAGGAGGAGCAGGTTTTATAGGCAGTAATTTAGCTGCCAGGTTGTTGGAGAGGGGGGATAAAGTTATTATTCTGGATTCCCTTTCTCGTGTGGGTAGCAGGAAGAATCTGGAGTGGTTAAGAGGTAAAGGGGAAGTGATTTTCCACTACCTGGATATAAAAAATTATCCTGCGGTAAGGGAGATTATCTCTCTCCATTCAGATACCGAGGCTATCTTCCATTTTGCTGCTCAGGTAGCCGTTACCCTTTCGGTGAAAAATCCTCGGGAAGATTTTGAGACCAATGCTCTGGGGACTTTCAATATCTTAGAGGCAATAAGGGAAGAAGGTATAAATCCTGTCCTTCTTTACTCCTCTACCAATAAAGTTTATGGGAGTCTGGAGAGCCTGAAGGTAGAAGAGGGAGAAAAGAGATATTACCTTCCCGACTATCCAGAAGGAATTGATGAAGAATTTCCTTTAGATTTCCATTCTCCTTACGGATGTTCCAAGGGAACCGCAGACCAGTATGTGAGAGACTATGCCCGGATATATGGACTTAAAACCGTGGTCTTGAGACAATCCTGTATATATGGTCCCCATCAGTTTGGTATAGAAGACCAGGGATGGGTGGCTCACTTTGTGATTTCCTGGCTCCTGGGGAAACCTATAACCATATATGGAAATGGTAAACAGGTTAGAGACCTCCTCTATATAGATGACCTTATAGATTTATGCCTTTTATGCGTGGAGAAGATAGAACAAGTAAAGGGAGAAATCTTTAATGTTGGAGGGGGACCCGAAAATACTTTCTCCCTTCTGGAATTACTGGATTACTTAAGGGAAAAAGGAATAAAGGGAGAGATTAAATTCTCCTCTCCCCGACCAGGAGACCAGAAGGTCTTTATAGCCAATATTGGGAAGGCCAAGGATAAACTACACTGGAAACCTCGGGTAGGAGTGGAAGAGGGCGTGGATAAACTAATTGCCTGGATAAGAGGAAATCTACCCCTTATTAAGGAAGCCATTAATCTATCCTAAGTATTAGTCCTTAAGAGAGGGCTTCCTTGAAGACCTCCATAAGGTCTTTCACAAAGATGAATTTTAACTGCTTCTTGATTTCCTCCGGAACTTCCTCCAGGTCTTTCCTATTTCTCTCGGAAAGAATTATCTTCTTAATGCCAGACCGGTGGGCAGCCAGAACCTTCTCTTTTATCCCTCCCACGGGCAAAACTTTCCCTCTTAAGGTAATCTCTCCAGTCATGGCCAGGTCGCTCTTAACAGGTCTTTCTTTAAGAAGAGAAAGGAGAGCAGTAGCAATAGTCACTCCTGCTGAGGGACCATCCTTAGGTATAGCTCCTGCAGGGACATGGATATGGAGGTCATAATGTTCAAAGAAGTCCTCCGGGATACCCAGTTCTTTAGCCCGGGAACGAATATAACTTAAGGCTGCTTTAGCGGACTCCTGCATTACTTCTCCCAGTTGACCAGTAAGGATAAGGTTTTCCTTGCCTCTCATCTTGGTTGCTTCCACAAAGATTATCTCCCCACCGGAAGGTGTCCAGGCAAGGCCGGTAGCTACTCCTGGCTCAGAGGTCCTCTCCGCTACTTCACTATAGTAACGAGGCGCTCCCAGATATTCGGATACCTCTTCCCCTTTAATGGTAAAAGGTCCCTTTTCTCCGGAAGCCACCTTCTTGGCTATTTTCCTTAATATAGAAGCAATTTCTCTCTCCAGGTTTCTCACTCCTGCTTCTCGGGTATATTCTCTTATGATTTTTCTCAAACCTTCCATGGTGAATTCTACACGGGTCTCCTCCAGTCCATTTTCTTTAATCTGACGAGGAATAAGGTAGGAGAGAGCAATATGTACTTTCTCCTCATCCGTGTATCCAGGAAGTTCGAGAACCTCCATCCTATCTCTTAAAGCAGGAGGTATAGTATCCAGAATATTGGCTGTAGTGATAAACATCACCTTGGAAAGGTCAAAAGGCACATCTAAATAGTGGTCCACAAAGGAGTAGTTCTGTTCCGGGTCCAGAACTTCTAAGAGAGCAGAGGCAGGGTCTCCTCGAAAATCTAAACCTATCTTATCCACCTCATCTAACATAAAGACCGGATTGTTTGACCCCGCTCTCCTGATTCCTTGAATTATCCTTCCGGGTAAGGCTCCCACGTAAGTCCTTCGATGACCTCTTATCTCTGCCTCATCTCTAATTCCCCCTAAGGAAATTCTTACAAACTTTCTCCCCAGAGCCCGGGCAATGGATTGACCTAAGGAAGTTTTCCCCACTCCTGGAGGACCTACAAAACAGAGGATAGGTCCCTTCATATCCTCCTTCAACTTCTTTACCGCCAGGTATTCCAGTATTCTTTCTTTGACCTTGGTAAGGTTATAATGGTCCTCGTCCAGTATTTCCTGGGCTCTCTTTATATCCAGGTTGTCCTTAGTACTCTTTGCCCAGGGGAGGGCAATCAGCCAGTCCAGATAGGTCCTTATTACCGTATACTCCGCAGCTTGAGGAGGAAGTTTGGAGAGCCTATCCAGTTCTCTTCTTGCTTCCTTTTCCACCTCTGGAGGCATCTTGGCTTCTTTGATTTTCCCTTCCAGTTCTTTTATCTCTAAGGCTCTCTCGTCTTCCTCACCCAGTTCTTTCTTTATAGCCTCCAACTGTTGTCTTAGGAAAAATTCTTTCTGGGCTTTGTCCAGCCTGCTTTTGGTTTCTTCTTGAATTTTGTTCTTAAGTTCCAGAACTTCCAGTTCCTTAGAAAGAACCCTGGTAACCTCTTCAATCCTGGCTTTAGGGTCAATAGTCTCAAGTATTTTCTGCTTTACCTTTATATCCGTGCTTACCTGAGCAACAATAAAGTCTGCCAGTTTACCTGGCTCTCCGATATTGAGAGCAGCGATATAGGCTTCCGGAGGAAGATGTGGAGAGAGTTGAGTAACCCTTTCCCAGAGGGAGAGGAGGTTCCGCATCCTCGCTTCTAACTCCACATCCTTCTCCTCTCTTTCCTCCACCGGTTCTATATAGGCTATGAAGAAAGGCTCCTTCTGGACTATATTGATTATCCTTATCCTGCTGAGTCCCTGAAGGAAAATCTGAACCTGGTTGGAAGGGAGTTTAAGCATCCTCAACATCTGCACCGCAGTTCCCACCGAATAGATGTCCTTTGCCTCAGGCTCTTCTATCTGAGGGTCTCTCTGAAGGACCACTCCACAAATCTTGTCCTTTAAGGAGATTTCATCAATCAGTTTTATACTTTTGGGTCTTCCTACTAAAAGGGGGGAAATCATCCCCGGGAAGATGACCGTATCTCTTAGAGGAAGGATAGGTAAACGGTTGGGAATAAGTAATTTTCCGTGCACTTCGGGAGAAGACCTTTCCATCACTTGGATTTAATGGATATCTTTTTTCTTAAGGAAGGAATTTTTCTCCCCGCTGGAGGCAGAAGAATCTCCAGCATACCTTTTTCATAAACCGCTTTTATCTTCTCACTATCTACCTCAAAATCCAGGGGTATCACCACCTCAAAAGGCCCGTAACTTATCTCCATCTGCTGAAAAGTAGTATTTTCCTTAGGGGTTTTATCTACTCTCTCCCCTCTTACAATAACTTTCCCCTCCTCCAGAAGGACCTGGAAATCTTCCTTCTCCAGCCCTGCCAGTTCAATCCTGATCATCAATCCTTTGGGAGTACGTATAATATCTGTAAAGGGATGCCAGAGCCCTCTCTCAAGAAAGAAGTTACTTCTTAAGGGGGAGAAACTGCGGAAAAATTTCTCTATTTCGCTCTGGATTCTTCTGATTTCTCCTTCCAAACTCTTTTCAAAATCCATCTTTATCCCCTTTCATATTATAGGAAAAATTCCACTCTCTTCAATCCTCTTCTTCCAGTTCTTTCAGGTAACTCTCATCTACCAGAATTTCTCGGGGCTTTGAACCCCTGGCTGGCCCCACAATACCCCTTTTCTCCATTAAGTCTATCAATCTGCCTGCCCGAGCATAACCAATTCTCATTCTTCTCTGGAGATGGGAAGCAGAGGCCTGACCTGTGGTTAGAATAACTCTTACCGCCTCTTTAAAGAGAGGGTCTTTCTCGGCAGGTAGAACTTCCTGTTCCTCCTCTTTTTTCTCCTCCGGAAATTCTTTCCTAACAAATTCAGGTCTCCCCATTTTTTGCAGGTAACCTACTACTCTCTCTATCTCTTCTTCAGTAATCAAACACCCTTGAGCCCGAATAGGTTTAGGACTACCAGGGGGAAGAAAAAGCATATCTCCTTTACCCAGAAGTTTTTCCGCTCCTCCTGTGTCCAGAATAGTGCGGGAATCCACTTTGGAGGAGACCTGGAAAGAAATACGGCAGGGGAAATTGGCTTTAATAACTCCAGTAATCACATCCACAGAGGGCCTCTGGGTAGCCAGGATAAGATGAATTCCTGCGGCCCGGGAAAGTTGTGCCAACCTCATGATGGAATCTTCTACCTCTCGAGAGGCTACCGTCATTAGATCCGCCAGTTCATCAATCACCACAACCACATAAGGAAGTTTTTCTTCTCCTCTCCCCTCTTCCTCCATCCTTTCATTAAATCTTTCAATTTCTCTTACCCCTACCTCGGCCAATTTTTGATAGCGAAGGTCCATTTCCTCTACCATCCATTTGAGAGCATTGGCTGCTTTTTTACTCCCACTTACTATAGGGGAAAATAGGTGAGGTATAGTGGAGAAAGGTGCTAACTCCACCATCTTAGGGTCTATGAGAAGAAACTTCACTTCCTGGGGATAGGCGTTAAATAGTATGCTGGTGATAAGGGAATGAAGACATACAGTTTTGCCTGAACCGGTAGTACCAGCAATCAGAAGATGGGGCATCTGTTTTAAGTCTGCTACCAGGGGTTTCCCCTGGATTTCTTTACCCAGGGCCAGGGTAAGTTTAGAGGGAGAGGAGCGAAATTCTTCCGAGGCAAGAATTTCTTTTAGATATACAAATCTGGGATGAGGATTAGGTATCTCAATTCCTATGGCAGATTTACCCGGTATAGGGGAGATAATTCTTATGCTGGGGGTTTTCATAGCCAGGGCAATATCATCTGCCAGGGAGAG
This sequence comes from uncultured bacterium, assembly GCA_964606225.1. Lineage (GTDB taxonomy): Bacteria > CAIJMQ01 > CAIJMQ01 > JAADFP01 > CAZSGC01 > CAZSGC01. The sequence continues at coordinate 20,161 of CAZSGC010000003.1, forward strand.
AATCTGATGAACTTTCACTCCACTGCCAGGTTTTATCTCATAACTGGTGACTACCGGTCCTTTATGAATCCCTACTACTTCCCCTTTTAGCCCAAATTCTTCCAGCACTTCTTCCAATTTTTTCGCCCGCTGTTTTAAGATTCCTTCGCCTTCCTCTTTAAGGGGAGGAGGGTCGTTAAGGAGGGAGAGAGGAGGAAGAGGGGGGATAAAAGTTTGGGAAGGAACCTTAGCCTTTTCCTCTTCTTTCTCAAATTCTCTCTTCTTTTCTGCAGGGCGAGGTTTCTCCTCTTTTCTCCTTAAGAGCACCATTTTCCCTGGAGAAAGTAATAGAAAACTTATAACTAATATAAGAGAGACCAGAAAGGGAGTTCCTACACTTCCAAAAAGAGGGGTGAGTTTTTGGTCCAAAATATTACCCAGTATACCCCCTGCAAACTGAGTCCCGGAGAAGATTTCTCCCCATCTTCCCATATTTACCCTAAAATGAGAAAGTATCACTGAGGAAGATAGAATAAGAAGAATAAAACCGGTTATCCTTCTTATCCGATGAGTGAAGAGGCGAGGTATAAAACAGAATATAGAGGCTATAAATATACAAAAAACCAGCAAATAGGCACTCCAGCCCATACCCAGATATAGCCAGAAAGCCACATAATCCCCTGTTTTCCCTATCCAGTTTTGAGAAGCAGAAGCAGGGAAGTGTAAGAGAGAAAGGGAAGAGGGATAGAAAGAAATTAAAGAGAGAAAGAAAAGAACACTTATTACCAGAAGAAAGCAACCTGTAATTATTCTCTTAGGCAACATCTCCCTCATTCTTTTCCCGTACTCCCCCATCCTTTTTCTCCTCGCAGAGTCCCTTCCAGAGGGGATTCATCCCATTTTACCTCCACCACGGGTAAAATTAATAACTGAGCAACTCTGTCTCCCTCTCTAATCAAAAAATCTTCCTCTCCCAGATTTAGTAAAACTACCCCTACCTCTCCCCTGTACCCGGAATCAATAACTCCAGCCAAGATGTGGATTCCTTTATGAAGAGCCAGCCCGCTTCTATCCTTTATTATGCCTACATATCCAGGAGGTATAGCCACCCTTATACCCGTGGGAATTAAAGCCCTTTCTCCCGGCTTCAACCGCCTGTTACAGGCAGCCCTTAAATCCAGTCCTGCGTCGTGAGGATGAGCATAGGAAGGAAGAGGAATATTTCCTCTTCCCGAGACTCTCTCTACACGAACAACTAATTTATTCTTTTCCACTTTTCTCTTGTCTCCTCCGGCCCTAAGATGACCACATTCAGGTATTCTTCCTTTAAGATCTCCTCTATCACCTGATTGATTTCCCTTACTTTAACCTTATCTATTCTTTCTATTACCTCTTCCACAGGTAAAATTCTTCTATGATAGAACTCATTGTGTGCTAAGCGATTCATACGAGAGTAAGTAGTCTCCAGCCCCAGAAGTATATTCCCTTTCACATACTCCTTGGTTAGAGCAACTTCTTCCTCCTTCACTTTTTCCTCTCTCATTCTTCCCAGTTCCTTTAGAATAGTTTTAAGAGCCTCCTCAGCTCTCTCTTTCCTGGCTCCTCCATAGATAGCCAGAAATCCTGCCTGTCGGGAAGAAAAATGATAGGAAAAGATATCGTAAACCAGCCCCTTCTCTTCCCGTACCTTCTGGAAAAGCCGGGAACTCATTCCCCCTCCCAAGATATTTTCCAGGATGAGAAAGGCATATCTTTTTCTATCCCGCTGAGAGAATCCCTTGGTTCCCACTAAGAAATGCACCTGCTCCAGTGGACGAGGGAAAAAAAGAATTTTCCTCCTTATATCAGGTGGGGGAGGTAAAGAGGGGAGAGAACCCCACTCCAAATTCTCAAAATAGTGCTTTATGGTCTTTAGGGCTTGAGAGAAGGAGAAATCTCCCGCTATGGAGACAATGAATGGGGAGGAGAAGTAATTCTCCTTATAAAAGGAGATAATCTCTTGGCGAGTAAGACTTTTTATAACTTCCTCCTTACCCAAGATGGGAAATCCTAAGGGAGATTTTTCCCATAAATTCTCTACGAAAAGGTCTCCCAAAAGTTCAGGGGGAGAATCATGTACATTTCTAATCTCTTCTATTACCACTTCTTTCTCCTTTTCTATATCCTCGTCTCTGAAGGCAGGGTTTAGGAGAATGTCGGAAAGTATGTCTATAGCCAGTTCTAAGTAGTCCTTAGGAACTTTAACCCAGTACCCAGTAAATTCGCGAGAAGTAAACCCGTCAATATTCCCTCCTACTCTTTCTATGCTTCTGGCCACTTCTTGAGCATCTCTTTTATGAGAACCTTTAAGTATCATATGCTCTAAAAAGTGGGAAATTCCGTTGTTATGAGGACTCTCCCTCCAGGTTCCACACTCCACCCAGATCCCTATGGAGACAGAATGGGCATGAGGTAACTCTTCTCCTACCACTCTGAGTCCATTATCCAGAATTTTCCGGAAAAGCATGATTTATTTTCTGCGTTTGGGATTGCGTCGGAAGGAAGACAAACGGGGATTAAGGGGTTTCTCCAGAAGTTCTTTGCGGGAAAGATTGATTCTCCCCTGTTCATCTATATTTATTACCTTCACCTTAACTTCTTCCCCTTCCTTTACAAAGTCCTGGATATTTCTTACATAACCATGGTCAATCTGGGAGATATGGATCAAGCCTTCAGTCCCCGGGAAAATCTCCACAAAGGCACCATAGGGAGTTATTCGGGTCACCTTACCTGTGTACACTCCCCCTACCTCCACCTCCTGAACACATTCTTTAATCTTATCCATGGCCTTCTTCTTGGATTCTTCATCTTTTGCCTCTACGGTAACTTTTCCTGTGAGGTCATCCACAAAGATCTTCACTCCGGTTTCCTGAATAATTTTTCTTATGGTTCGCCCTCCTGGACCTATTAAATTCCCGATTTTTTCTAAAGGTATTTCCATTACTCCAATATGAGGGGCATAAGGAGAAAGGGCCTGGCGAGGGGAAGAGAGTGTATCGTCCATAATATCCAGGATCTTCATACGGGCTTCCTTAGCCTGGTGAAAGGCTTTATGCAGTGTCTCTTCACTCACCCCTTTAACTTTGATATCCATCTGGACCGCCGTTATACCCTCTCTGGTACCCGCAATTTTAAGATCCATATCTCCGTATCTATCCTCCAGCCCTATAATGTCAGTAAGAATTATCTCCTCCTTCCCTTCTTTTACCAGTCCCATGGCTACTCCCGCTACTGCCTTTTTAATGGGAACTCCTGCATCCATGAGGGCTAAACTGGCTCCACATACTGTAGCCATAGAGGAAGAACCGTTAGATTCCAGGATGTCTGAAACCACTCTTATTGTGTAAGGGAATTTTTCCCATTCCGGCATAACCGGCTTTAAGGCTCTCTCTGCCAGCACCCCGTGACCTATCTCTCTCCTACCTGGGCCTCTAAGGGGTCTTATCTCTCCCACACTGAAGGGGGGGAAGTTGTAATGAAGCATAAAGGTCTTGGTGAGTCCTTCTCCCCAGAGGGCTTCCAGTACTTGCTCATCCTCTTTACTTCCCAGAGTTACCACCACCAGAGCCTGGGTTTCTCCTCTGGTGAAGAGAGCCGAACCATGTGTCCGGGGAAGGAGCCCCACCTCACACTCCACTTCTCTCAACTCTTCCCACCCTCTGCCATCTACTCTCTTGCCTTCTAATATTAGCCGGCGTAACTCTTTTTTCTCCGTTTCTTCAAATAACCTCTTGATCTCATTCTCGGGTACTTCTTCTCCGAACTCTCCAAAGAGTTTCTCCATAATCTCTTTTCTCTTTCTCTCCCTTTCTTTTTTACGAGTCAGGCTAAGAAGAGAAGGAAGTTCTTTAAGAATACGACTTTTAATCTTCTCCTTCTCTTCTCCAGAGACTTCTTCTTTGATAGGCTCTATCTTCTTCCCAACCCCCTTGGAGAACTCCTGGATGAGTGAGGCTATCTCTCCACAAATTTGTCTCCCTACCTCCAGAGCCTCTAAGAATTCCTCCTCAGATAACTCTTTACAGGTAGCCTCCACCATAGAAATGCCCTCTTCCCACCCACATACCACCAAGTCCATCTCTCCATTCTCTATTTCTTCATGGCTGGGATTTATTATCAGACGGTTCTCTACTTTCCCGATTCTTACCGCTCCTATGGGAGTAGGGAAGGGTATCTCTGAGATAGCCAGAGCAGAGGAGGCTCCGATTACTCCCAGAATATCCGGATCGTATTCCTCATCCACAGAAAGAGCAGTAGCAATTATCTGAACCTCCAGGTTAAGATTTTCCGGGAAGAGAGGTCTCAGAGGACGATCAATGAGACGAGAAGTAATGACTTCCTTCTCTGTAGGTCTTCCCTCCCTTTTAAAAAATCCTCCTGGAATTTTCCCTCCCGCATAGGTTCTCTCCCTGTACTCCACGGTTAGAGGGAAGAAATCGGGCATTTCCTCTGGTTTTCTTTCCTTTCCCACGCAGGCTACCAGCACTACAGTATCTCCGTATCTTACCAGCACCGAACCATCAGCTTGCTTGGCAAATTTCCCTGCTTCAATTATTAACTTTCTCCTTCCTATTTCCTTTTCTATCTTAAAACTCATACACTCCCTCCCTCAGGTCTTCTCCTTTATCCTCCTTTTCATCTTCTGAATTAAAGTCCTATACTTCAGATTCCGAATATTTTTCTTCTTCCTCTCTCTCACCGTCACTCTCTCCTCCTCCTCTTCTTTCTTCCCTACCACTAACATATAAGGAATTTTTTCTCTCTCTGCTTCCCTTATCCGATAATTGAGAGTGGCATTACGGTCATCCATCTCCACCCTGAAACCTTCAGAGGTCAATCTTTTTAAAATTTTTTCTGCATATCCTCTATTCTCCTGGGAGACCGGGATCACTCTTGCCTGGACAGGTGCAAGCCATAAAGGGAGGTCTCCTCCATAATACTCCAGAAGGGTGCCCAGGAATCTCTCCATAGCCCCCAGGACCACCCGGTGAATCATAACTACATGATGAGGGTTACCATCTCTCCCCACATAAGTAACCTCAAATTTCTTGGGTAGATTAAAATCAAACTGAACAGTGGGACCTTGCCATAGACGTCCCAGAGCATCTTTTATCTTTATATCTATTTTAGGACCGTAGAATACTCCTTCTCCTGCTTCTATTTCATAAGCGATTCCCTTTTCCTCCAGAACCTCCTCCAGAACCCTTTCCGCCTCTTCCCATTCCTCAACTGTTCCCGCATATTTCTCCGGACGAGTGGATAGAAAAGCAGAATACTGAAACCCAAAGACCCTCATCATATAATCTACAAAATCAACAACCTCTTTTACTTCCTCCTTTACCTGTTCTGGTGTGCAGAAAATATGAGCATCATCTTGAGTAAAACCTCTTACTCTCAAAAGACCATGGAGAACCCCGCTTTTCTCATATCTATACACCGTCCCCATCTCTGCCAGACGCAAGGGAAGTTCCCGGTAACTTCTCAGTCTACTTTTGTAAATCAATATATGTCCTGGACAGTTCATGGGCTTGAGAACATAAGAGTCTCCACCTGTTTCCAAGGGAGGGAACATATTCTCCCGATAAAATTCCCAGTGCCCGCTCTTTATCCAGAGTTCCTTTTTCATAATATGAGGGGTAAATACTATCTGGTATCCTCTTCTCTGATGTTCTTGGTACCAGAATTCCTCTACAATTCTCCGGATTATAGCTCCCTTAGGGTGCCAAAAGACTAAACCACTCCCTGCTTCTTCCTGGATACTGTAAAGGTCCAGGTTTTTACCCAGCAAGCGATGATCTTTCTTCTTAGCCTCTTCCAAGCGGTGAAGATATTCTTCAAGTTCCTTCTCTTCAAAAAAGGCTGTTCCATAAATCCTTTGAAGCATGGGATTATTTTCATCTCCCTTCCAGTAAGCCCCTGCTACCGAAAGGAGTCGGAAAAATTTTACCTTTCCTGTGCTCTCCACATGTGGACCTTTACACAGGTCTATAAACTCCCCACTTCGATAGAGGGATACCTTTTCTTCCTCTATCTCCTTCAGCAACTGGAGTTTATAAGTCTCCCCTCTCTGAGAAAAGATCTTCTGGGCTTCCTCTTTATCTACCTCTATTCTCTCAAAAGGATGATCCTCCTTCACAATTTTTCTCATCACCTTTTCTATCTCTTTCAAGACTTGAGGAGTAAAGGGTTCCTGGACATCAAAGTCGTAATAGAATCCATCCTCAATAGGAGGACCTATTCCCAGTTTAGCATGAGGGAAAATTCTTTTAACCGCCTGAGCCAGAATGTGGGAGGCTGAATGCCTTAGAATCTCCAGTTCTTCTTTTTTCTTCTCGACCACGATAGCCTGTTTTGCTCCTTATCAGAAATTGGTGGGCGGTAGAGGACTTGAACCTCTGACCTTCACGATGTCAACGTGACGCTCTAACCAACTGAGCTAACCGCCCTGTGCCGAGGGCCGGATTCGAACCGGCACGCCGGAAACCGGCGAGGGATTTTAAGTCCCTTGCGTCTGCCACTTCCGCCACCTCGGCTCTGGAGGCGTGGGCCGGATTCGAACCGGCGTCAGGCGGCTTTGCAGGCCGCTGCCTTTCCACTCGGCAACCACGCCTTTACACCTCACTTTTATGTATATTCCACACTACATCCTCCACATCCGCTATTTTCCTTATCTCTCTATCCAAACGCCCAATCTCATAGGAAGGCACTGGCTCTTCTGTTCTATCATACACCATTTTCCCAGAAATGTATACTATCCCTTTTACCGTCTGGTGACGCACTTTCCTTAAATCTATGTAATTTCTTACAAAGATTCCTTTTACCCTCATATCAATCTTCATATCCCGCGCAGACATTTTTAAGGTCCGGTTAGATATATGTTATCTGTAAGTCCCATCCTCTTCCTTTCCTGAGGTGATTTATCCAGATTGGGGTCATCTGCCATCAGGGCATCAAAAATACTGTCATGCCATACACTTTCCCAATCCATTCGATATTTTCCTATCCCTGGATTATATACAATATTGTCCTTCCTATCTGGGCCTAAGGAAAAAATTATCCAGGAATCTCCAAAGTCACTGTTTGTGCCCCACACATTGGTGTAATAACGATAAATTCTACCTGGACTAAAGGGATCCTCAGGAACCTTACCACTCAAATACTCTTTATTAGGAGGGGCCAGTTTTTCCAGACCGTTTTCCATGGTTTCAGAACCTGTAGCACCTTTCTGAGCCCGTGTATCTTTATTGGTAGGATACCCTCCTTCCTCAGCATAAAAAGCAGTAAGGGCTACTCTTAAACTGTTCATCTCTGCCTTTGCTTTCGCCACTCGAGCACGGGTACGCACCTGCTGGAGGGAAGGAAAGAGGAAACCGGCCAGAAGTGCCATAATGAGTATAACCGTTAATAACTCCATCAAGGTAAACCCCTTTTTCATACTCACCTCCTAAAGATAATTATACAATACTCTCTCCAACTTTTACAGGCGGGGGAGAAGGGGAGAGATTTCTCTTACTTAACTTCTACTTTTATCTGTTTGGGTTTGGATTCAGGGGTTTTGGGAATCACTACCTCCAGAATCCCATCTTTCATGGTGGCTTTTGCTTTGGAGGCATCTACCTCTATGGGCAGTTCAATGCTTCTTTCAAAACTACCGTAAACTCTCTCTACCAAGTAATAGTTCCTTCCTTCCTCTTCCTTCTCTCCCTTTTTCTCCCCTTTAAGAGTTAAAGTGTTCCCTGCTATGCTGATGTCCACTTCCTTAGGCTTTAGCCCAGGCAGTTCTGCCTGCACAACTACGTTGTTTTCATCCTCATAAACATCCACCTCTGGTGCCCATACCATCTCTCCTCTGACTCTCCTTCTACGGACAGGCCAGGGAGAGAAGAAGTCTTTGAACAATCGGTCTATCTCATCCCGGAACTCCAAGATATCCCGGAATGGTGACCACTCTTCACCTTTTCTCTTTATCAGAGCCATCTTTATCACCTCCTTTCTTTTTTAGGGAGACTTTCCTTAAGGGGCTCTCCCCTTCTCCCCATCTCTTCCTTTATCAATTTTCATGCCAGAGCCTTTATCCTTACCTATTTTCAAGGATTGAGAAAAACTCCCTTTCCTGAGCAACGGTTATAGATGACTTTTTGACACATTATCTTAAAAAAGACAGAGACTAAAAAGACAACTTTACACAAAACTGGAGACTCTTCTCCCACTCAAAGATAAGATCTCCAGTGAGGTAAGTAAGAGTTATAGGGGATAAGTTTTAAGGTAAGGAGTCTAATCTTTTAGTGAGAAGGAAAAAACAGAAGAACCAGGCTGCTTCTTAGACGGTGGTCATTACTCCCTTAAAAAGCAGTTCCTTTGATAACCTCCATATAAAAGGCTTTCCTCTCTGGTTTTAAAGGCTTCCCCCAGTCCTTTCCGTAAGGCGGCTGAACAGGTGCCAGAGCAAAACCCTTTCCTAACCCGGGTATCTGGGCTACCTTATCTAAGGCTTTTTCTGCATCCATAAAGCGTTGCTGGAATTGATAAAGTATCCCCAGATAATAATAAGCATCGGGTAGATTAGGATTGAGGTCTCTGGCTTCTTCGCATAGAGAGATAGCCTTCTTGATATCTCCCTCTATGGCAGCAATTCTACCCAGATAGACTTTGGCTAAATAAACATTCTGTCCCTGCTGGACTGCCTTCTCAAAATACTTCTTAGCTTCGGAGTAATTTCCTGCCCGGAAAAATTTCTCTCCCTTCCCCAGAGGTGTAAACTGAGCACACCCATAAAGGGAAAACAGGAGAAGGAACACCCACCAGGAGGACTTTTTAAATCTTCTCATCTTCCCACCCCCTTTAAAAAGTTTTGCTTGGAAGTGATTATATCAAAAACAAGAGAAGGGGAGAAAGTAAAGGACAAGGTTTAACCTCTATTGTTGACACCCCCCATTTACCTCTCTATAATACCTCGTTAAATGAAGAAGGATTTATTCAGTATCAGGAAAGGGAAACTGGAGAAGTGGAGAGAAAGAGGGGTTTATCCCTACGGTGAAAGATTCCTTCCCCTCAACCCTCTCAAAGAGATAAAAGGAAATTTTTCTCGCTGGGAAGGGGAGAAAGTAAGAGTTGCAGGAAGAATCATGAGTATCCGGGAGCATGGTAAATCCACCTTCATGGATATTCAAGATCAGGATACTCGTATCCAGATATACTTCAAGATAGACCGGATAGGAGAGAATGATTACCAGAATCTTTTTCTCCTGGATAGGGGAGACATACTGGGAGTGGAGGGAGAGGTCTTCAAGACCAAGACTGGTGAAGTCACCGTCCTGGTGGAGAGATACAAACTTCTATCCAAGTGTCTTCGTCCCCTGCCCCAGGAGTGGTATGGGTTTAAGGATGTAGAAAAGAGATTCCGACAGAGATACTTAGACCTTATCTCCAACCAGAAAGTAAAAGAAATATTTTTTACCAGAAGCAAGATAATCAGATTTATCCGAAATTATCTGGAAGAGAGAGGATTTATGGAAGTGGAAACTCCCATGATGCATCCTCTCCCAGGAGGTGCGCTGGCTGAACCTTTCATAACCCATCATAAGGCTCTGGACATAGACCTCTACCTCAGAATTGCTCCGGAGATTTATCTTAAAAAACTGGTGGTAGGAGGGATGGAGAAAATTTTTGAACTTAACCGTTGCTTTCGTAACGAGGGAATTTCCCCCCGTCATAACCCTGAGTTCACCATGTTGGAACTTTACTGGGCTTATGCAGATTATGAGGACCTTATGAAGTTCACCGAAGAGATGATTCCCTATCTGGTAAAGGAGATAAAGGGCACCTATAAAGTTACCTATCAAGGAAAGGAGATAGATTTCACCCCTCCCTGGAGAAGGATAAACTTTAAGACTGCTTTAGAAGAATGGGCAGGGGTAAGTCTTGAGGCAGGAGAAAAAGAGGTGAGAGATAAAGCCAGGAAAGCAGGATTAGAAGGAGATACATATCGTAAAACTCTGGATTCTCTTTTCAAAAAGAAGGTTCTCCCTCATCTTATCCAACCCACCCTGGTAGTAGACTACCCCCTCCTTCTCTCCCCCTTGGCCAAAAGAAAAGATAGAGAAACAGTGGAAAGGTTTCAGCCAGTGGTAGCAGGTTTGGAGATTGGCAATGCCTATACAGAGTTAAATGATCCCTTTGAACAGCGGGAAAGATTCCTCACCCAGATGGAGGAGAGAAAAGCGGGAGATAAGGAGGCACATCCTCTGGATGAGGACTTTCTCCTGGCTCTGGAGTATGGGATGCCTCCAGTAGCAGGGTTAGGAATAGGGATAGATAGACTGGTTATGATTCTTACCGATTCTCCCAGTATTAAAGAGGTGATATTTTTCCCTCTCCTTACTCCAGAATGAACTATCACCTGTTTTTAGCTGTAAGACACCTGAAAGGAAAAGGAGGAAAGTCTTTAACCCCTTTTTCCACCATTATCAGTATGACTGGAGTGGCTCTTGGGGTTATGGCTATAATCCTGGTAATGGGGGTAATGTCGGGGTTTGATGAGGAACTTCAGGAAAGGATCTTGGGTTTTAAGGCTCATATACTGATACAGTCTTTAACTAAATTCTCCTACCCTTTTCCTCAAGAAGAGAAAATATCCTCTCAGCAAGAAGTTAGGAGTGTTTCTCCTGTCATCTGGGGTGAAGGCATCCTCAAAAATCCTTATTCGGGAAGGTATTCCCGAGGAGTGATTGTTAAAGGTATTTTGCTTAATAGAGAAATAGAAAATTTAAAGAAATACCTACCTATGGATATAAAAGACTTAAAACCCGGGGAGACGGTTATAGGGAAGGAACTGGCAAAGGCTTTAGGGCTTAAGGAAGGGGACACTTTCTTCCTTCTTTCCCCTGCTCTTAACATGGAAAGTTTTACTTTGAAAGGATTCCTGGAATCGGGTATCTACCAGTATGACAACTCTTTGGTGCTTTTACCCCTCTCCTCAGCTCAACAACTTTTTCAGATGCCCGGCTATATCAGTGGGATAGAGATCAAATTAAAGAATCCTTATCAGGCAAAGGAGTTCAAAAGTAAGATTAAAAAAATTCTTCCTTCCTTCTATGTGGTAAAGACCTGGCAGGAGATGGAGAAAACCTTTTTCCAAGCCTTGAGACTTGAGAAGATAACCATGTTCACTATTCTTTCTTTAATTGTTCTGGTGGCTACTTTCAACATTGCTGGTTCTTTAAGTATGAGGGTTATAGAGAAGAAAAGGGAAATAGGAATTTTGAGAGCCATAGGATTTACCACTTCCGATATCCGCAAGATTTTTTTATGGGAAGGACTCACTATCGGGTGTATAGGAAGCATCACTGGGGGTTTGATAGCAGGAATTCTGGAGGTGATTCTAAAATTTAAAAAACCCATAAGTCTACCTCAAGAAATTTATAATCTCTCATATCTTCCGGTGAAGATAGAACCTCTAATGTTTCTTCTGGTAATGACGCTGGCTTTTGTTATAACTCTCTTGGCTACCTTATACCCAGCCATAAAAGCCTCCCGTTTACAAGTAGGGGAAATTCTTCGATATGAATGAGTTAATCAGAGTAGAAGACCTGAGAAAATCTTTCCCTTCTGGAGAGGGGGAGGTGGAAGTATTGAAAGGACTGGATGTGAGCATCAAAGAGGGGGATTATTCAGTAATTATAGGCCCTTCAGGGGCAGGGAAAAGCACTCTCCTGTTTCTCTTGGCTGGTTTAGAAAAACCTACTGCGGGTAAGATTCTCTGGAGAGGGAAAGAACTCCATTCCTTGTCCGAGGAAGAAAGAGCCTGTATTCGAAGGGAAAGCATAGGGTTTATCTTCCAGTTCTTTAACCTTCTTCCTGAACTCAATGTGCTGGAGAATGTGGCTATAGCAGGCTGGAAAAAATGGGGATGGAAGAAAGCCAGAGAGCAGGCTACACAGATTCTGGAAGAATTAGGAATGTCTAATCTACTTTATCGTTTCCCTGCCCAACTGTCCGGAGGTGAACAACAGAGAGTGGCTATAGCCAGAGCTCTGATTAATAATCCTTTGATAATATTTGCGGATGAGCCCACAGGTAATCTGGATGAGGAGAATGGGCGCAAGGTAATAGAACTATTGGAAAAGATAAGGAAGGAGAAGAAAACTGCTCTCCTTCTGGCTACCCATCGATTAGATTTTTCTCAGCGTGGAGAAAGAACACTCTTTCTGGAAAACGGAAAAATTATCCGCATAAAGGAAAGAGAGGTTCCTTCCCCTCTTCCTTTAAAAGAGGAATAAGATGTATTAGAATGAGCAAATAAAGGAAGGAGGAGAAAAAATGAACAGGGGAATCAATCCCTGGCTGGAGGAGAGAAAAGATGAATATATGAGAGACCTGATAGCAGAATTTTTTAAATGTAAACTCACCTTTGATGCTCAACTGGAAGAGTATCGGAAAAGAGGGAAAATCAGATGGGAGGCTTTGGAGAGATTTGTAGGAACCGCTGAGGACAAAGGAGAAATATGGAAATTTAAGGACCTTTGCCATTCTCTTCTCGACCGTCCTGTAGCCCGCATAACCCATAATATTGCTTTTGAAAGAGCCATACATCTTATTTTCCATAACCTCATGAGTTTAAAGGAGCATGTTTATGTGAATCAGGAATTTGAAGATGTCTTAAAGAAGCGATACCCAAAAGGAGATGTAGAACTTTCCCGGGCACTGCAAGACTTCAAGCAACTCATGGACCGCATGAGAGAAGAAATTCCCGAAGAGTTGGCTATGGCTAAGAAACTTTTTGAAGTGGCGGCAGAACTATTGAGAAGTTTCTTACCCGAACTTAAAGAAAATGCTTTAGTGGTGAGATACCTGATTGAAAATCCTCAGATTATTGAGAAAGTATATGGAAAAGGTTCTGCCGAGGAAATAATCTCCTCCCTTTTTCCCGAGGGGAAAGAAGAAGCCTATATGATTACTGCTAACTGGTATAAAATTAACGGGAATTACCAAAAAGCACTTCGTTATGTAGATAAAGCTCTCCAGATTAATCCCCATCATAAAAAGGCTAAGAAACTGAAGGAAGAATTAACTACCCGAATGTAATCCATGCTTCAGGACTATCATCTTCATACACCTTTCTGTGGGCATGCTAAGGGGGAGATGGAAGATTACCTCCGGGAAGCCTTGAAGAAGAACATTAAAGAAATTGGATTTGCTGGTCATTTCCCTCTTCTTCATCTTAAAGACCGCCAGATGATAGAACACCTCTCTATCCCAGAGGAGAGATTCCCTTTTTATGTGGAAAAAGTTCTTTCCCTTAGAGAAAAATTTCCCCAACTTACCATAAGATTAGGTTGTGAGGTGGATTTTGTGCCTGGATATGAAAGGAAAATAGAAAAGATTCTTGTCTCTTTCCCCTTTGATTATGTGATGCTCTCCGTCCATTTCATTGGTGACTTTCTCTTTGACCATCCTGCATATCTGGAAGAATGGAAAGGCAAAGACATTTTCTCCATTTACCAGCAGTACTTTAAACTTCTAAAAGAAGGGATAAAAACAGGGCTTTTTGATGTTCTTGCCCATCCTGACCTTATCAAAAAGTTCGGATTTAGACCCTCTCAAGACCTTTCTCCTTTCTATGAGGAGATAGCCCACCTTCTGAAAGAGAAAAACATGGCTTCGGAAGTAAATACCTCAGGACTTAGAAGACCGGTAGGGGAGATTTATCCCTCCTTAGAGCTCTTAAAAATACTCAGAAGTTATGAAATTCCTGCAGTTATAGGTTCAGATGCTCATTCTCCGGAAGAGGTTGGGAAAGACTTAGACAAAGGAATCCAGTGGCTCAAAAAGGCAGGATATAGGGAATTAGTTTCTTTCTCGGGTAGAAAATTCTCCCCTTTTCCTTTATAGGATCTTTACCAAAGATTTTTCATAAGGTGGATAGATAATCCCTTTCTCAGTGATTATTCCGCTGATAAGAGAAGAAGGGACTACATCAAAAGCAGGATTGTAAGCCTCCACTCCCGAAGGAGCCACTTCCTTCCCTTGGAAGTGAGTAATTTCCTCTTTCTTCCTGATTTCTATGGGAATATCGCTTCCCTTCCCTATCTTTGGATCAATGGTGGAGGTGGGAGCAGCTACATAGAAGGGAATATTATGGTAATAGGAGAGTATAGCCAAGGAGTAAGAGCCTATTTTATTGGCAGTATCCCCGTTTCTGGCAATTCTATCTGCTCCTACTATTACCTTTTTGACCTTCCCTTCTCTCATAACCTCTCCTGCCATATTATCACATATAAGAACAGCCCGAATTCCTGCCTGAAGAAGTTCCCAGGTGGTTAACCTAGCTCCCTGAAGAAGAGGCCGGGTCTCATCTACATATACAGTAATCTCTTTCCCCTGATGGTGTGCAGAATAAATCACTCCTAAGGCTGTACCATAACCGGAGGTAGCCAGTCCTCCCGCATTACAGTGAGTGAGAATACCATCTCCATCCTCTATAAGGGTAGCCCCATGCTCTCCAATCATCTGGCAGATTTTCTCATCCTCTTCTTTGATTTTCTCCGCTTCTTCTCGGCAGAGCAGTTTTAGTTTCTCTACCGGAAGATGAGAATTTTTTCTCACTTTCTCCTTTACCCTCTCCATTCCCCAGAAGAGATTTACTGCCGTAGGACGTGAACTTTTCAAGAACTCTATTACCCTATCCAGTTCTTCCACAAACTCTTTAAAATTTCGGACTTTACTTTCCTTAATCCCCAGATATACTCCAAAGGCAGAAGCAATCCCCAAGAGGGGAGCTCCTCTTATCCTCAGATTCTGGATAGCCTCTTTCAACTCCGCAAGTTCCTTTATCCGGCGATAAACTAATCTATGAGGAAGAACAGTCTGGTCAATAATCTTTAAACTTTCTCCTTCCCAGATGAGGGGTTGTAGTTTCATATACTCTCCTTCTTTAAGCCTTCCTGACTTTCTCCTTTAAAGAAAGAATATTTTACACCATTTTATACAAAGATTTGCTTTTCCTCTTACCTCCTCTATAATACTTAAAGTATGGCGAGTAGATCTCTCTTAAGACGCATCAGGAAACTTCTTCAGTCTAAAAATTGGGGGAAGTTAAAGGAGGTTTTCCAGTTCCTTCACCCTGAAGATATAGCAGACATTCTCCAGTCTCTGGATAAAAAGGAAAGAGAGGAAGTCTTCCATCGTATACCTAAGGAAAAAGTAATAGA
Source organism: uncultured bacterium (assembly GCA_964606225.1). GTDB lineage: Bacteria > CAIJMQ01 > CAIJMQ01 > JAADFP01 > CAZSGC01 > CAZSGC01. The sequence continues at coordinate 35,388 of CAZSGC010000003.1, forward strand.
GGTTTTTGAGAGGCTGGATGTGAAGGATGAACTGGAACTACTGGAAGGAATGGACCTTAAGGAGGCAAAGAAGGTACTGGAAGAAATGGCTCCTGATGAGAGAGCAGACCTATTTGAAGAACTGAGTAGAGAAGAGAAAGAAGATTTCTTAAAAATCCTGGAGAAAGAAAAAAGGGAAGATGTAGAGAAACTCCTTTCCTACCCAGAGAATAGTGCTGCCTCCATAATGACCACCGAGGTGGTAGTTACCAGACCCTGGATGACGGTGGAAGAGACTCTGGAAGAACTGAGGAAACAAAAAGATAAAAAAGAGGATATCTATTATCTTTATGTGATCGATGAAGAAAACAGGGTAGTGGGTGTACTCTCCTTGAAAGACCTGATATTTAACCCTGGATATAAAAAGATAGAAGAGATAATGAATCCCCAGGTGATAAAGATAAAAGTGGATGAGGATAAAGAAGAGGCAGCCAAGAAACTGGAAAAGTATGACCTGATGGCAGTACCGGTAGTGGATGAAGAAGACAGACTCCAGGGAGTTATTACCGTAGATGATGCAGTAGAAACCATAGAAGAAGAGGTAACCGAAGACATGTTAAAGATGGCCTCCATGGAAGCACCAGAGGAAGAATATTTCCAGACTCCCCTTCTGGTTCTAATAAGAAAAAGAATAGTATGGCTAATTGCTCTACTTCTGGCTCAAACTATCTCTTCCCTTATTCTCAAAGGTTACTCCTTTGCCTTACAGTCTATGGTGGCTTTAGCCTACTTCATTCCTATGCTTTCCGGAACAGCAGGAAATACAGGAGCACAGACCTCAACCATAGTGATAAGAGGATTAGCCACGGGGGAGATTTCTCTTATAGATATTCTTAAGTTAATGAAGAGAGAAATACTGGCGGGTCTGGTTATTGGTATAGTTTTAGGAGGAGTAGGAGCCTTAAGAGCCTTTATATTTGAGAGAAACATTCTCCTCACCTCCTTAGTAGGATTAGCCCTGGGAGTGGTGGTCATAATAGGGAATTTGGGGGGTGTGGTTTTCCCTCTCTTATTCAAAAGGCTTAAACTGGACCCTGCAGTAGCCACGGGGCCTTTTCTGGCTACTTTAATGGATATACTCTCTCTCCTTATTTACTTCCACTTGGCAGTGATTTTCTTGCGGTTTGTGGGGACGATTTAAGAAGAGAGTTTCTCCCTCTTTCTTTTTCCTTCTTGGAGTAACTCTTCTATTTTTTGGATATCTCCCTTCTTCAAAGCCTCTTTCATCTCCTGCCACTTCCTTTCAAAACTATCCATAGAGGTGAGAATATTCTCTTGGTTGGTTATTAGTATATCTCTCCACATCTCCACACTTCCTTCTGCTATACGGGTGGTATCCCGATAGCCTCTCCCCGCAAAGGGAAGGAACTTCTCCTCCGTGGAGACGGCTAAAAGGGAGGCTAAGACATGGGGTAAGTGGCTGATTCTGGCTACCAATTCGTCATGCTCCTCGGGAGAGAGAATCAAACACTTCAGAGTGAGAGACTCCCAGAAATTTTTGATAACCTCTACCTTTTCTCTCTTCTCTTCAGAAAAAGGAGTTATAAAACACCAATTCCCGCTAAAAATTTTAGGGTCAGCAAATTTAGCACCCTGTTTTTCCGAACCTGTCAGAGGATGGCTCCCGATAAAAGTTAGATGAGGGGGAAGAAATTTACCTATCTCTCCCATAAGCCAGGCTTTAGTGCTTCCCATATCTGTAATCAGAAGAGAAGAGCGAAGTTGAGGAAGAAAATTTCTTAGTAACTCCGGGATCACTCTTACCGGCGTAGCAAATACCAGTAATTGAGAAGAGGAAGGAACTTTATGGATGGTGAATTCATCTATCACCCCTTTTCTCTGTGTTTCTCTCAACTTCCTTCGGTCTCTTCCCACTCCCACCACTTTCTCAGCCAGCCCCTTTCTCTTTATAGCCAAGGCTAAAGAACCACCCATCATCCCTACACCTACTATAGAGACAGTGTGAAATAAAGGGGTCATTACTTTTCTCTTTTCTTCTCACAAGCAATAGCGAATTTTCTTATCCCTGCTTCCCGAGCAATATCCATAATCTTGATTACTCTCCCATGGAGAGCATTCTTATCTGCCTGAATTACCAGCAGAGGATTTTTTCGTTCCAGGGAGAATCTATGAAGAGCAGAGGGAAGTTCCCCCCATTCTATCCTTTTCCCTTCCAGAAAAAGTAAATTATCATAAGTTAAAGTAATCCTTATTTCTTCCTTTTCTCTCTTCCAGGGAAAAGAGGTATTTGGTAAATCAACCCGAATTCCCGGGAAAAGGAGAAAAGTGGAGGAGAGAGAAAAGAAAATGAGAAGAATTAAGACTACATCTACCAAAGGAGTAAGTTCTGGTCTTACCAGAAATTTCCCTCTCTCCTTATACCTCATAACTCTCAGAAGAGGTTATAACCTCTTTTAGTTCCCGGGAGGCTGTCTCTATCTCCAGGGTCATGATCCGGACACGGGAAGAGAAATAATTGTAAGCCACAATGGAAGGGATGGCTATCATAAGACCTAAAGCAGTGGTGAGTAAGGCCTCCCAGATCCCTCCAGATATCCTCACCGGGTCAATAAAACCTCCTGCTGATTCGATACGGGCAAATATCTTTATCATTCCCGAGACCGTTCCCAGAAGACCCAAGAGAGGGGAGACAGCAGAGATAGTGGCCAGAATCCCTAAATACTTCTCCAATACCGGGACTTCCTCCTGAAGTTGGAGCTCCATAGCCTCCTGAATATGTTCCGGAGGGCGGTCATGTTTGAGTAAACCCGCTTTTATTACCCGGGCTAAAGGAACAGGATGTCTATCGCAGAACTCTAAAGCCTCTATTATCCTCCCCCGATGAAAATACTCCTTTATTCTCTCCATAAAAATTTGAGGATTTATATGAATACGAGAAAAGGAAACGGCTCGCTCTAAGATTACCGCCAGTGCCATTACCGAACAGAAAAGCAAGGGATATATAAGATATCCCCCCTTGGAAAGGAATTCCCACATGGATCTTTTAAGGAATTATACTATAAGGTCTTATTGAAAAAAACCCTCAACTCCATTAAAATAGATTACCATGCTCCTTCAGTTTTTTCGCAAAAAAATGAGAACCTTTCTTTTGATCACCATCGCAGGAGTAGTTCCTGCTTTCCTCTTCTTTTACGGTTATTCTCGTACCCGTCCTGCTTCTCCTGATATTCTGGCTAAGGTAGAGGGGATACCTATTTATGTAGAGGATTACCTGCGGGTACTGGAAAACCTTCGGGAAATTTATCCTCAGATGAGAGATGATAAGAAACTAAAAAAGATGGCTTTTGAATCCACGGTGGAGAGAGTTCTCTTAAAAAGGGAGGCTAAGAAGAGAAAAGTAAAAGTTACCCCTGAAGAAATCTTAGAGTATTTAAGGTCTCATCCTTACTTTCGAACTGAACAGGGTATTCCGGATAGTAAAACTTTTCGGAAAATGATAGAGAGTATCCCGGATGAGCAGTTAAAGATTCTGGAAGAATGGGCAAAAGAAAGCATAATCATCCAGAAGAGTCGTTACCTTATTTCTTCCCCCATACAGGTAACTCCTGAAGAGGTGGAAAAAAGATTCCTTGAGGATAGAGCAAAATATACAATTTCTTATCTCTACATTGACCCGGAAAAACTTAATGTGAAGGAGGAGTTTACTGAGGAGGAGATAAAAAAGTTCTTTGAAGAAAACTCAAAAAAATTTGAGAAAGGTCCTTTTTACCAGATAGAATGGATAGAGGTAAAGGAAGAGGAGTTTTATCCTCAAATCACCTTAAAAGAAGAAGAGATTAAAGAGTATTACCAGGAGCATAAGGAGGAATTTACTAAAAGTGATACGGAGATAATACCTTTAAAGATGGCAAGGAAGAAGATAGAAGAGAAGTTGAA
>CAZSGC010000004.1:0-6284 GCA_964606225.1 uncultured bacterium
ATAAAAGGACAGTAAGGATAACGAAACTGAAGGGCAGATATTTCTATGATTAATAAATGAACCTTCTTAATTTTTTTCTCCTGGCTCTTAAGAATAGCCAAAATGTCCAGAAATGATTCTGCAGGAAGGCTGAAATTTAGTACAGAACGGGGAGGTAATTTAAGTTCCTTTATCATTACCGAAGGTGAAATACCGGTAAGGGTACGGGAAGTGCCCAGAATCAGTATCTTTATCCTCTCCTGATTTTTCTCCCAAAAATGGTAAAGGTTATTTAATCTCTGAGAAAGATATTTTTTGTAAATAATTCTCTGGTAGAGAGGAAATTTCCACTCCTGGGAAGTAGGAGAAATATCTATATGGGGAATCAATAGCCGGTCTATACTCAAGAATAAAATCAGCCCTATTAAGGCTACTCTCTTAAAATTGGAAGTATATAAATTCTTGCCCACCGGTGACTCCAAAGATTATAACCCATAGGGTAAGATACACGTATAAAAATACCTGAGGAAGTGGCTTTAACTTTAAGTGAGCAAAAATATCTTTTTTCCAGAATTGAATTATTTGAATTATCCAGACTGTTCCAGAGAAAAAAAGAATTTTCATACCCCATTCTACTGAAAGGGGAGTTAAAGTAAAATGAAAGAAGAGGGACTTAAGCAGAATCCCTATTTGTGAAAGAGAATTAGCCCGAAACATTAGATAGCCTAAGCAGACAAGATGAAAAGTAAATAGGACACGTATTAAAAAGTAGGGTTTTTCCCCTAACCATTTTCCCAGATTTAGCTTTCTCCGGGAAAGGTATAGGAGCCGGTGTATGGCTAAAAGAATTCCGTGATAGAATCCCCAGAGGACAAAATTCCATGCTGCTCCATGCCACAGCCCTCCTAAGACCATAGTTATTATGAGATTCAAACAGGTTCTTCCTTTACCCCTGCGATTGCCTCCCAAGGGAATATAAAGATAGTCTCTGAGCCAGGTAGAGAGAGAAATATGCCATCTTCGCCATAGTTCCCTGAGGCTGGTGGAGAAATAGGGAAGGTTAAAGTTAAGCATTATATCAAAGCCCATGCATCTCCCTAAGCCACGGGCAATATCTGAGTATCCGGAGAAGTCACAGTATACCTGCATGGCAAAGGCATAGAGAGACATTAAGACTTCTCCTCCCGTAAAGAGTGAAGAATTTCCAAATACTGTATCCACAATCTTAGCCAGGTTGTCAGCCACTACTACTTTTTTGAAAAGACCCCATAAAATTAGGAAGGCACCTTCGTTAACCATCTTTGGAGTAACTTTTCGAGGAGAAGTGATCTGGGGTATTAAATGATGGGCTCTCTCTATAGGTCCAGCCACCAGTTGGGGAAAGAAGGCTACAAAAAGAGCAAAGTCTAAAAAGTTCCTGATAGGCTTAAGTTTTCCATAATATATATCCAGAGTATAACTTAATGTCTGGAAGGTATAAAAGGAGATTCCTATGGGTAAGATGATTTTAAGGGTAAAAGGAGAGGCAGGAAGCCCTATAATTCTTAGAAGATTTTGCACACTTTCCATAAAAAAATGGAAGTACTTGAAAAAGCCTAAAATGGAAAGATTTACAAAGAGGCTTAATAAGAGAAATCTTTTCTTGAGGGGATGCTTCCTAACATGATATATCTTCCATCCGCAGAAATAATCTACCAAGGTAGAGGTAAGGAGGAGGGAGAGAAATCTCCAGTCCCAGGCACCATAAAAGAAGTAACTGGCCAGAAGAAGCCATCTATTCTGCCAGCGATGAGGTAAGTATAGATAAAGAATATATACTAAAAGAAAGAAAACCCAGAACTGCAAGGTATTAAATAGCATCTTATTTAAAGAAATTTTCCAGAAAAACCTTCTGGGATTGTAGACACCTTCTTCTATTGATTATATTTTGAAGTATTACCGTAAGGTAACCCAAGAATCTGGGTAGGGGGAAGTTAGTTAGAAACACTAAATCGCTTATTACCTTAACAGAAAGACCTTTTATATGGAGAAAGGAGGCTTCTTTTAATAGGGTAAAAGATTCTATATCTACAGCGGTAATATGGGAAGGAAGGGAGGCCTTATTCCATATTATTCTCTCCACACTCATAATTTTCCCTTTTCGGAAGGGAAGTTTACTTTCATTAAGAGTTTTTTCTGCAAGAAGAAGGAGTTCTGTATCGGGAGTAATCTCCTCTCCCGAAGGAGAAATAACTTTTTCCGCCAGGATTATTTCCCCCACACCAATTTTTCCACTAATACCTCCAGCATTTCCCAGCACTAAGAGAAACTCTGGTTGAAGATGCGCATTAAGAAAATGTACTGCCTCACGACACCTTTCTCTCTCTCCACAGACTAATAAACCCAGTCGATATTTATTGTCTATATCTATTTCTTTCCATTTTCTTTTGGATAAAGGACCGAAGAAGGAGGAAACCTCATAAAAGGTAGGAATTAGTATACCTGCTCTTCTCATGAAGAATATATAATAGTATAATAGGCCAGAAAGATAAATCCTGTGAGAAAGATACCTGTAGTATTACTTAAGTGTTCTTCCTACTCTATCCTGGAGGTAGAGAAAGCAGTAGAAAGAGCCTTAACTCTCCTACGGCTGGAAGAAGAAATTAAGAGAAGCAAGAAACCTCTCCTTCTTAAACCTAATCTCCTCTCTCCTGTACCTCCTCAGCGCGGAGTTACCACTCATCCTGTCTTTGTAGAAGGAGTGGTGAAGGTGCTTAAGAAGATGGGGAAGGAGGTGATGATTGGAGACAGCCCAGGAGGAATAGGCACTTCCGTGGAGGAAGTATGGGAGATAACCGGCATGAAGAAAATAGCCCAAAAGTACTCCATTCCCCTCCTCAATTTCAGCAAAGAAAAATTAAAGAAAGTTGACCTGCCTCATTTACCTTTTTCTCTCTATATACCAGAAGTAATTTTTAGTTCCCATCTTATCTCTCTTCCCAAATTGAAAACCCATCATCTAACCCTTCTTACTGCAGGCATAAAGAACATTTTTGGAGTGATTCCCGGTACAGCCAAGATTCAGATACATAGAGAATTTCCTCATCCTAAGCAATTTTCCCGTTTTTTAGTGAACCTTTACTCCTTAGTAAATCCATACCTTACCATAGTAGACGGAATAGAGGCTATGGAAGGAGAGGGACCTTCTCAGGGAAAAATCAGAAATTTGGGTTGGATAATAGCCTCTGGAAGTGGGATAGCCGTGGATATGGTTATAGGGAAGTTATTAGGCATAAATCCTTTAAAAATACCCACCAACTTACAATCTTACATCCAGACAGGGATAGAACTTTCCCACATAGAGATATTAGGTAATTCTTTTTCTCCTCTTAAAGATTTCCTCTTCCCCACCATCCCCTTTCTTCTTAATCTTCCTCCTTTCCTTCTTAAGATGCTTTCCTTCCTGATAAAAATTCAGTTGGAGATCAATCTTGAACTCTGTCAGAATTGTGAAAGATGCTTACGTTCCTGCCCTGTAGGGGCTATTTTTAGAGATTCTAAAGAGAGACTCCAGATAGATAGAAGAAAGTGCATTCAATGTCTATGTTGCTTTGAAATCTGTCCTTCTCAAGCAGTGAATATAAAGAAAAGACTCTTAGCCAGATGGTGGAAATGATAAATTAATAAATGGTAAAATTTAAGAGATGATAGGTAAGATTTTGAAGAAGATTCTGGGTACTAAGAATGAGAGGGAGTTGAAGAGGTTGAGAAGGTGGGTGGAGGAGATTCATTCCTGCGAAGAAGAGATGAGAAAACTATCTTTGGAGGAAGTGCCCAAGAAAACTGAGGAACTGAAAGAGAAGGTTAGAGAAAGAGTGAAGGAAAGAGAAGAAGTTTTGGAGACTCTCCGTCGGGAATTGAGAGAGGCTATTACTCCGGAGGAAAAACTCCGGATTAAGAGATTACTTAGAGAAGAGAAGAATAAAATCTTGAATCCTTTAATTCCGGAAGCCTTCGCTTTAGTGAAAGAAACCTGCAGGAAACTCTTGGGCAAAAGATGGAAGGTATGTGATATTGAGATAGAGTGGGACATGGTTCCTTTTGATGTGCAACTTATGGGGGCAGTGGTTATCCATGAGGGGAAGATTGCGGAGATGGCTACTGGGGAAGGGAAAACCTTAGTAGCTACCATGCCCGCTTATCTTAATGCCCTTACAGGTGAAGGAGTCCATGTAATTACAGTTAATGATTATTTAGCCAGACGGGACAGAGAGTGGATGGGGCCTGTTTATGAATCCTTGGGATTGAGTGTGGGGGTTATTCAGACGATGATGGATTATAGAGATAGAAAGAGAGCCTACCAGTGTGATATTACTTACGGTACCAATAACGAATTCGGCTTTGATTACCTGAGAGATAATATGGCTACCTCTGTAGAGGAGATGGTTCAGAGGAAGCTGGACTACGCCATAATAGATGAAGTTGATTCTGTATTGATAGACGAAGCGCGGACTCCCCTTATCATCTCTGGACCCTCTGAGGAGTCTACAGAGATTTATTATCAGATTGACCGGATGGTGAGGAGACTGAAGAAAGGAATTGATTATGAAGTAGAGGAGAAGATTCGTTCAGTTGTTCTTACAGAGAAAGGCATTCGTAAAATAGAAGATATATTAGGAATAGATAACCTTTATGATACAGTGAATATGAACCTCATCCATTATATTTTGCAAGCCTTGAAGGCTCATGAGTTTTTCTTAAGGGACCGGGATTATGTGGTTAAAGAGGGTAAGGTCATAATTGTAGATGAGTTCACGGGGAGACTTCTTCCCGGAAGAAGATACTCTGAGGGTTTACATCAGGCTCTGGAAGCCAAAGAAGGCTTGAGGATTGAGAGAGAAAACCAGACCTTGGCTACCATAACTTTCCAGAATTACTTCCGATTATATGAAAAGATTGCAGGGATGACAGGAACAGCAGTTACTGAGGCAGAGGAATTCATGAAAATCTATGACCTGGATGTAGTGGTAATCCCTACCAACAAGCCTTTGAGAAGAAAGGAATATCCAGATGTTATCTACAAGACACAGAAAGAGATGCTGGAGGCAGTTATAGAGGAGATTAAAGAGATGCATAGGATGGGAAGACCCGTTCTGGTAGGAACTTTATCCATTGAGAGGTCTGAACAGATAAGCAGGATGCTGAAGAGAGAAGGAGTTAAGCATGAGGTTTTAAATGCTAAACATCATGAGAAGGAGGCCAGAATTATTGCCAAGGCAGGGCAGAGGGGGGCAGTTACCATTGCTACTCAGATGGCTGGGCGAGGAACTGATATTAAGTTGGGGGAAGGAGTTGCAGAGTTGGGAGGGCTCCATATAATTGGGGTGGAGAGGCATGAAGCCAGGAGAATTGATAATCAGTTAAGAGGAAGAGCTGGTAGACAGGGAGACCCGGGCTCTTCCAGATTCTATCTCTCCTTAGAAGATGACCTCCTCCGTATTTTTGGAGGGGAGAGGATGAAGTCTCTCATGGAAAGATTAGGACTTCCTGATGGGGAGCCTATTCAACATCCTTGGATTACTCGGGCTATAGAGAATGCACAGAGGAGGGTAGAAGCGCATAACTTTGATATAAGGAAGACTCTTCTGGAGTTTGATGATGTAATGAACCGACAGCGTGAGGTAATTTATCAAGAAAGAAGGAGAATACTTCAGGGGGAAAATATTAGAGAGCAGGTAATGGATTTTATAGAGAAAGTAATTGAAGATAAAGTAGATTCTTACTGTTCCTTCCCCCATCCTGAAGAATGGGACTGGGAAGGACTAAAAAAATGGGTTAACTCTACTTTTTCTCTATCTTTACCCTCTTTTGATTTAGAAAGAGTAAGGAAAGAAGAAGTTAAAGATTATCTCCAAGAAAAGATAAAAGAGATTTATAAGGAGAAGGAGAGAAGAATAGGTAAAGAGACCATGGAAGAACTGGGAAGAATAGTTCTTCTGCACTCTATTGACCGTCACTGGAAAGACCATTTGCGAGGAATGGACGAACTTAGAACGGATATTTCTTTTAGGAGTTATGATGGACATACTAATCCTTTAGTGGAGTATAAGAGAGAGGCTTTCACCATTTTTCAAGAGATGATAAGAAGAATAAGAGAAGAGGCAGTAGAGTTAATCTTCCGGGTAGAACCCGCTCCTCAGAAAATTGTCAGTTTAGGAAAGAGAGGAGAGGAAATTTATCTTCATCCTATAAAATGGGCTCCTTTACCTGCATCAGTTTCGGAGCCCAGGATGGTGACTCCTCAAGTTCCCACTTCTTCTCCTGAG
>CAZSGC010000004.1:6294-13017 GCA_964606225.1 uncultured bacterium
ACCTAAAATCGGGAGAAATGATCCCTGTCCCTGTGGAAGTGGTAAAAAGTATAAGAAATGCTGTGGTAGAGGGATTTGAAAATTTTTCTAAAAAAGCGTAAATTTTAAAGTTAATAAATAAGGTATGAAGAAGAAAATTTTGCTTACTCTATCTTTAATTTTTATATCTGGTTTGCTTTATGCAAAAGGTAAATTTGAATCTTTCGTTTTGGAACATCCCGGTTACTTCTTTTTCCTCCTTTTGGGCTCCTTCCTTCTTCTGGCAGGTATACTCCTCTCTTCCCATTACTTCATGGGAAAACTGGGAAAAAGGAGAGAAAGCAGGTCTCCCTTGGGGGAAATTCCCTCTGGGAAGGTGGAGAATGTTAATCTTCCAGAAGCTACTCTCTATCACCTTTTAAAAAAGGGGGAGATGAAGAAATATCGGATTTATCCAGAAAGAGAGTTCTATATTGGTCGTTCTCCTACTCTTTGTGATGTGGTTCTGGATAATCCTAAGATTTCCTGGCAACACGCTAAGATAAGGCCGGAGACAGAAGGATATATTCTATACGATTTAGCCAGTGAAACTGGTGTTTCTGTAAATGGAAGAAGAATATTCAGATACCCTTTAAAGAATGCAGATCGTATAAGGATTGGAAAGGATATTTTTCTTTTTGAGTTAGGGGAAAAGAGAAGAGAGGAGAGAAGGAGGCATCAAAGAGTTAGACTCCCTCTCCGGTTTGTAGTATACCCTACCAAAACTTTTGAGAAGGAATATTTTTCCCATACTTTGGATATTAGTGAGGGGGGATTGAAGATGATGGTGGAAAAGTTTATTCCTCCAGAAAGTATCCTGGAGTTAGAGATAGAGTTACCGGGGAAAAGTAAACTGGAGGTAATGGGCAGAATCTGCTGGATAAAGCAGCCTTCCCCTAAGAAAAGAGAATATCTGGTAGGATTGAGATTTATGGAGATGGATATGGAATCTCTCAGGAGATTAAGGGAGGTTCTTTACCCAGAGACAAAGGATGGAAATTAAAGTTTATTTTTTATTTCTTCCTTTTTTTCTTTTATTAGTATTTCTCTTATGGTTTATTTATCTTACCAATCGAAAGATAGAGGAGATTAAAAAGTCTAAAGAGGATAACCAGAGCCTTTTACTTCTCCAGCAACAGGTAGGACAACTTAATCAACTGGTAGTTCAGCAACTGGGGATGGTGCAGAAGCAACTGAAAGATACAACTGGAGAGGTAGGATTGAGGTTAGGGGAGGTTAAAAAAGATTTAGGTGGGCTGGCAGAGACTGCTCGTAATATTCAGGATTTAGCAAAGGATATAAGTAATTTGGAGAATCTATTGAAAGCCCCTAAATTCAGGGGAGGTTTTGGTGAGTTATTCCTGGGTGAATTGCTTTCCTCTCTTTTACCGCCCTCTCACTATACTCTGCAGTATCAGTTTAAAAACGGGACAGTAGTGGATGCGGTGGTCAAGATTGGTGAGAACTTAGTTCCCGTAGATGCGAAGTTCCCTTTGGAGAATTTTCGTAAAATGGTTGAGGCGAAAGAGGAGAGAACTTCCCAATCCTATCGGAGAAAATTCATACAGGATGTTAAGAGACATATACAGGAAATTGCCTCCAAATACATACTCCCTGATGAAGGCACATATGATTTTGCTCTGATGTACATCCCTGCTGAGAATATATATTATGAGACCATAATTAAAGAAGGATTACCAGAAGAGGAAAGTATCTTCCAGTATTCTTTAAATAAGCGAGTTATCCCTGTCTCTCCCAATTCTTTCTATGCTTACCTTCAGGTAGTAGTGTTAGGACTTAAAGGGTTGAGGGTGGAGAAGAAAGCAAGAGAGATTCTGGAGAATATAATGAGGCTTAATGCGGATTTATTGAAGTTTAAGGATGATTTCTCTGTACTGGGCAGGCATCTCTCTAATGCCCGGGTCAAATTTGAGGAGGCAGAGAAGAAACTCTTCCTTTTTTCCGAGAGACTGGAATCTGTCCATAGGCTTCCAGAACCTTAAAGGATTGATGAAGAAATCTGTGAGGGAGGAGCAAATAATAGAGGAGATTCTTCATACTTTAGGGGAAAAAACTTCTTCTGTAAAACTGGGAATAGGAGATGATGATACTGCCCTCCTACGATGGGGAAAAAGAGAGATTCTCTTTACCTGTGATTGTCTGGTAGAGAGAATTCACTTTTCTCTGGATTACTTTACTCTAAGGGATATAGGCTGGAAAGCTATGGCCGTCAATGTGAGTGATATCTTTGCCATGGGAGGTAACCCCAGATATGCATTGGTAAGTATGGGAATACCTAAAGGACTCATAGAAAAGATTGGGGAAATTTATGAAGGTATAAAAGAGTTCTCCCTTAACTTTAAGGTAGAAGTGGTGGGAGGTAATCTCTCACTCTCTCCCTTTTTATGGGTGGACGTTTCTATGTTGGGAGAAGTTAAGAGAATAATAAGGAGAGATGGAGCCAGACCTCAAGATAAGATAATTCTGACCGGACCAGTGGGAGAGGCTCGGGCAGGAAGAGAGATTTTAGAGAAGAGGTTGAAGGGATACCCCACATTGGTAAAGAAGTTTCTTCGTCCCTATCCTCGAAGAGAGGTTTTACAGTGGATGGATAAGGGAATTACCTTCAACTCCGGGATAGATATAAGCGATGGATTGGGGAAAGATTTATATAGAATCCTTAAAGCGAGTGGAGTAGGTGCATTTATTTATCCTGAGAAAATACCTTTCTCTAAGGAATTGTTAGAATTTGCGGGAGAAAAGAAAGCCTTCTCCTATGCCTGGGGAGGTGGGGAGGATTATGAGATGATTCTAACTTTAACTTCCTTAGAGTGGGAAAGACTGCGTTCCCTTACTCCTTCCCCTCCCTTTTCTTGTATAGGAGAGATTGTGGAGGGAAAACCCTGCATTGATTCTCCTCAAGGTTTACTTTCTCCCAACGGCTTTGACCATTTCTCCTATGAGGAAAGAAATAATCAGTAAGTCTCCTGAAGAAACCAAGAAAATGGGAGAAGAGTTGGGCAGAGTCTTAAAGGGTGGGGAGTGTATTGCTCTTTCTGGTCCTCTGGGTGCGGGTAAAACTACTCTGGTACAAGGGATTGCTAAAGGATTGGGAGTAGGGGAAGAAGAATATGTGAGGAGTCCTTCCTTTGTTTTTCTTCATATTTACCAGGGAAGACTGTTTTTGTACCATTTTGACCTATATAGATTGAACTCCCTCCCTGAAGTTTATACCTTGGGGTGGGAGGAATATCTCTCTGATAAAAGAGGAGTAGTGGTGGTAGAGTGGGGAGAGAAAGTGGAGAGGATATTTCCTTTTCATCTTTTGATAAGAATAGATTATATTACCCCTACCTGGGATAGAAAGATTTGTATAGAAGGGGATGAATCTCAGTTTTTTACCTTCTTTAACTCTTGACAGTGGTATAGAATTTGCTAAATAATAGAAAAGATGGATAGAAAGAAACTGGGGGAAATTCTGGTAGAGGAAGGCATCTTAGATGAGGAAAGATTGGCGGAGGCTCTTAATATTCAGAAAGAGAGAGGAGGACTTCTGGGAGATATTTTGATAAGTCTGGGTTATATAAATGAAGAAGAATTAGCTAAAAGTTTAGGTAAACATTTGGGAATTCCTACGGTGGATGCGCAGGAATATGATATTGACCCTGAGGTAATAAAATTAATTCCTGAGGGTATAGCCAGAAAGTACACTCTCATTCCCTTAGAGAAGAAAGATAATGTCTTAAAGGTGGCTATGGTAGACCCTTTGAATATCTATGCTCTAGATGAGTTAAAAGGGTTGACGGGGATGGTAATCAGACCAGTAATAAGCACCCGTAGTTCTATAATTAATGCTATAGAGCAGTATTATGGAATAACTTCTACTTTAGAGGAGGTAATAAAGACAGCTGATGAAGAGGAGTTAGGCTACCAAACTGGAGAAAGAGAAACCGTAGACTTGCTTCAGGAGATGGCGCAAGAAGCGCCGGTCATAAAAGCGGTAAATCTATTAATAGGTCAAGCAGTAAGGGAGAGAGCCAGTGATATTCATATCGAGCCCATGGAGAATGAGATAAGGGTGAGATATAGGATAGATGGGGTGTTATATAAAGCCCAATCTCTTCCTAAGAAACTGCAACTGGGTATTATCTCTCGCATAAAGGTCATGGCCAGACTCAATATTGCTGAGAAGAGATTACCTCAGGATGGTCGGGTCCTTATGAAGATGGGAGATAGAGAGATAGACCTACGAATCTCTACTTTCCCCACCATTTATGGAGAGAATGTAGTGATAAGAATTCTGGATAAAGAAAGTTTATTTATGGGGCTGGAAGAACTGGGATTTTTACCAGATTCCTTGGATGAATTTCGGAAATTGCTGGCTCGTCCTTATGGGATGATTCTGGTAACCGGACCTACAGGATGTGGGAAAACCACCACCCTTTATGCTGCTCTCAGTTATATAAATTCTATGGAGAAGAATATAATAACGGTAGAGGACCCTGTAGAGTATCAAATTCGAGGGGTAAGACAGACTCAGGTTAATCCCAAGGTGGGACTTACTTTCGCCAATGCTTTGCGAAATATTCTCCGTCAAGATCCAGATGTAATAATGGTAGGGGAAATAAGGGATTTGGAGACAGCCAGATTGGCAATTCAGGCTGCCCTTACTGGACACTTGGTTTTTTCTACTCTCCATACTAATGATGCACCAGGAGCCATAACTCGCTTACTCGATATGGAAGTTGAACCGTACTTGGTGTCTTCCTGTCTCTTAGGGGTTCTGGCTCAGAGGTTAGTAAGACTTAGCTGTCCTAAGTGCCGGGAAGAGTATCATCCCCCATTTTCCCTTCTGAAGAGATTTGGATTAGAAGGGGAGAAGATTAAATTTTATCGAGGGAAAGGTTGTAAGTATTGTCGCCAGACTGGCTACTATGGGAGGACAGGGATTTTTGAATTGATGATAATGAATGAGAAACTTCGTGAACTCGTTATCTCCCGCCCTTCAACCAGTGAGATTAGAAAACTCTGTCGTGAGCAAGGGATGAGAAGTTTGAGGGAAGCAGGGATAGAAAAGGTAAAACAAGGATTGGTACCCTTGGAAGAGGTTATCAGGGTAACTGAGGAGGTAGAAGAGTAAAGATGCCTCAGTACTGGTATCGAGCAAGAAATTTATCAGGAGAGCCGGTAACTGGAGTTTTGGAGGCTCCTAACCTGCAGACCCTTCAGGAACTCTTGAGTAAAAGAAAATATTTTCTCATAGAAGCGCGGGAGGGAAAAAGGGGATTCTTATCCAAGGAAATCACCCTTCCTTTCCTAAAAAGGGTAAGGTTAACCCATCTTATTCTCTTAACCCGACAGCTGGCTACTTTATTGAGGGCAGGGATACCCATAACTCAGGCTATCTCTACTCTCAGGGAACAGACAGAAAGTCCTGTTCTTCGTGAAGCCTTGGGAAAGATTAGAGAGGACATAGAAAGAGGGGAGAGTTTGGGAAATGCCCTCTCCAAACACCCTCATATATTTAATGAACTTTATGTAGCCTCCATTAGAGTGGGGGAAGAAGCGGGAAATGTGGAGGAGATATTAAATCGATTGGGAGACTTTATGGAGAGGGAATTGGATGTGAAAGGTAAGGTAAAAGGTGCTTTACTTTATCCTGTGATTCTGCTTATTGTAGCCACTGGCTTAATCACTTTTCTGGTCACCTGGGTATTGCCTAAATTTCGAGAGGTCTTTTATTCTGCCCATGTTCCTCTTCCCTTACCCACAGTGATGATGTTTAAATTAAGTGAGTTTGTTAAGAATTTCTGGTTCGTAGGATTGGCTATAGTAATTTTAACTTTTATTGGGTTATGGCTTTTTTACCGGACAGAAAAAGGGAAACTGTGTCTGGATAATTTTAAGTTGAAGATTCCTCTCTTTGGTAGTCTTCTTAGAAAAGTGGCAGTTTCTCGTTTTGCTCGTTCTCTTGAGACTCTGGTAAGGAGTGGAGTAGAACTGGGAAGGAGTTTTCAGATAATAAAGGGAACCATTGGAAATGAGGTTCTGGCCAGAGTGATGGATAGAGTAAGGGAAAATGTGGTACGGGGAGGAAGTATAAATGAACCCCTCCGTAAGAGTAAGAAATTTCCTCCCTTAGTTTCTCAAATGATTTCTGTGGGAGAGGAGACCGGGGCCATGGAGGATATGCTGGTAGAGATTGCAGATAGTTACGACCGGGAAGTGGACTTCAGTATCAAGATTCTCACCAGTGTATTGGAGCCTGTTTTATTAGTAGTGATGGGAGGGATAGTTCTTTTTATCGCTCTTTCCCTATACTTGCCACTCTTCAAAATGGCTAAGGTTATTGCTTATTATTAAGGAGTAGTGTAAAATGAGGGAACTAAAAGGAGGTGTGTTATGAAGGGAATAGTATTAAGGTTGATGGGTAAGCGGGGTTTCACTTTGATGGAGTTGATGATAGTAGTAGCAGTTCTGGCTATCCTCGCTGCTATTCTCATTCCCAACTTTCGAGGTATAACCGCAGATGCCAAAAATTCCACAGCTAAGGCAGACTTAAGAAACCTTAAAACAGCGGTTATCCTCTATCAGAATAAATACAATGTACTTCCTGATGATTCCAGTGTGGATAAGTTTGAAGAGTGCCTGCAGAATTATTCTCCCCGCGTAGTGGATAGAGTTCCTGCTGACCCCTGGAGTTCT
>CAZSGC010000004.1:13117-37613 GCA_964606225.1 uncultured bacterium
GATGATATAGTAGCCACCAATGCCAAGACTATCAATGGTTCTACCTCGGGTGGAGTGATATAAGTAAATAATAAATTAGAACTAAAAGGGGGTGATAAAGAATGAAGAGAAAGAGAAGTAAGAGATATTCCTTTCTGGTAAAGAGAAGGGGTTTTACTCTTATGGAGTTAATGATTGTGGTTACAGTCTTAGGAATACTTGCGGCTATTCTAATCCCCAGTTTTCGGGGAGTAACTTCTGAGGCTAAGAATGCGGCTGCTAAAGCAGATCTGAGGAATCTTAAGGTAGCGGTAATTCTTTATCAGGCCAAATACAATGTACTTCCTGATGATTCCAGTGTGGATAAGTTTGAAGAGTGCCTGCAGAATTATTCTCCCCGCGTAGTGGATAGAGTTCCTGCTGACCCCTGGAGTTCTGCAGGAGCAAAGTATCAGTATGATGTGGCTGCAGATAATCAGACTTACGCTATCTGGAGTGTAGGAGCCAATGGTACCACAGATATTACAGTAGGGAGTGATGAGATAAATTTTGGAGCCAATGCTGATGATATAGTAGCTACCAATGCCAAAACTATCAATGGTTCTACCTCAGGTGGGGTTCTTTAAAATCGGATAAGGAAGGGAAAAGTGCATGAAGCGAGGATTTACTCTGTTGGAGTTAATGGTAGTAATAGCAGTAGTGGCCATTCTGGCTGCTCTCTTGGTGATAAATCTTCAGGGAATTTCTGCTGATGCTAAAAATTCTGTAGCCAAGTCTGATTTAAGAAATATAAAAACTGCTTTGATAATGTATGAGGCTCATTTTAATCTTTTGCCTCCACAAGAGGATTGGGAAGAATGTCTGCAGAATGATGACCCCAGGATAATTGACCGTATTCCTCCGGATCCCTGGTCACCTTCCGGAGATAAATACCGGTATAAGTTAAACTCTGATTCCCCAGCAGGCAAAACTTATGTGGTGCTTAGTGTGGGGGCAAATGGTGTAGAAGAGGTTAAGGTTTATTATGATAGAGTCACGGATAAAGGTGATGATATCATAGTCACCAATGCCAGGAGTTTAGAGTGAGAGGTGGTTTTACTGTTTTGGAGTTAATGATAGTTATAGCAGTGGTTGGAATTCTGGCAGGAGTAACTCTTCTAAATTTAAGAGGTCTTAAACCGGAGGCTAAGAATGCAGCAGCTCTTGCGGATTTGAGATGTATAGAGAGTGCTGTTCTCACTTATGAAGCCAGACATTACAGTTTCCCACCTGTAACGGGGTGGGAATCCTATCTTCAAAATGATATCCCCCGGTTGATAGATAGGGTCCCCCAGGACCCCTGGTCTCCTACAGGGGAGAAGTACCAGTATGATTTAGATACCACTACCACTCCCGGAACTTACCTCCTTTTAAGCGTGGGTCCTGATGGTATGCGTAGTGCTCAGGTGGGTAACGATATAGTACGAAACGTGGGGGATGACATAGTGGTTACTAATGCTAAGGAAATTCAGGATTGAGGGGAAAGCAGGTTTTACTCTCTTAGGAACAGTTCCTGGAAAAAGATAGAAGCCTCTCCATGAAAATTCCTAAGAAGAAACTCAATGGTTTTACCTTAGTGGAGGCTATTTTAGCCATATTTATAATCTCCTTAACTTTTATAGCCATGATGAAGATGTTCAATGTTTCTCTTCTTCTGGGCATCCGTGCCCAGAATTTGCTCATAGCTACAAATCTGGCTCAAGAAGGGATAGAGGAGATTAGAAACATCGGATATACTGTTCCCTTAGGAGACAAGGAAGAAGAGATAGAAGGTATTCCTCCTTCTACTAAAAGAATAGTGGAAGTTTCCTGGGTGAATGACCCGGAAGGTTCGGGTAAGGATTATAAAAAGGTGAGAGTTAAGATTGAATGGTACGAAGAAAACCAGAAAAAAAGTATAGAGTTAATTACCTATCTTAGTGCTCATGAATAAAAAGGGATTTACCATCTTAGAGGTCCTGGTGGCTTTAATTATAACTTTTATTCTTTTGGGGACTATATTCTTAAGTTATGTCATCGGGCTAAAGAAATGGGAGGAGATAAGGACAATTTCCGAAATCAATCAGATGGGTTCCTTTGCCTTAATGAAGATGATGAGAGAGATCCGGCAGGCAGTGAATCTCTACTCGGTGGGAGAGGAGGAGATAACTCTGGATGTGGATATAAACCCTAAGGATGCTAATCCCACTCCGGAGAGAGTAAAGTATTATTTAGAAGGAGTAGGAGAGGAGAAGAAGTTAATGAGGGAAATTTATCTGGGGCCTTCTACTCTTTTAGCCAGGCACTTGCAGAACTTTAAAATAACCTATTTTGATAAAGAGAATCAGGTTATTGATGCACCTCAAGAGAACAAGGAGAGTATTAGAATGGTGAAAGTTGCTCTTACTTTGAAGAAATATAATGTAAACTTAAGTCTTGAATCTTCTGTTAACTTGAGGAATTTATCCAGTGAGGAGTAAAAGAGGAATAATTGGAATTGTATCTCTTTTTCTGATGTTCAGTCTTCTTCTCTTCGGACTGGCGGTTTCCCTGGCCATGAAATCTCAGTTTCGGAATTCTACCTTCCGAGGGGATGAGTTGAAGGCTCTTTATATAGCCGAAGCAGGTATAGAGAGAGCCATCTGGAGACTAACTCAAGACCCAGAATGGAGAGAAGGTTACCAGGATGAAGCAGTGATTTTTGAGGGAGGAGAGGTGGGAAGGTATTCGGTTTGCGTAGAAGAGAAAGGAGAAGATGAACTCCTTCTTACCGCCAGAGGCTGGCTAAGAGCGGAGAAGAGATTGAGAGTTTTAGTTAAACTGGTTCCCTTAAGTCCCTTAGACGTATTTTCAGACTATGCTCTTTTTTGGGGTAATACGGATGAAACAGGGTCGTTATCCTTGGTGAATTCTGTCCAGGTAACGCGGTCTGGTAAGGCTTCCGGGGATGTATTTGCAAATGGAGATATTTTCATTAATCAAGCCAGTTCCGTATCTCCCGGACTGGTTTACGCTACAGGAACAGTGGGAGGTGATGGAGACTATACTCCAGGAGGGGTACCTTCACCTATCCCCTCTTTCCCCCATCTTGAGACCACTTATTATGATGAGGAGATAAATATCGCTTCTGCTCAACCTCCTGGGGACTGGATTTTAATGGGGCCTAATATTTACTACTTAGGAGGAAGCAGTAGATATATAAATGGTAATGTCTTTATTCAGAATACTGCTCATATAGTGGGTCCAGGGAAAATTGTGGCTACCGGCGATATAAATATTCGTAATTCCACGGTAACTCAGGATGTAGAGATTATTGCGGGTGGTAAATTAAGTGTGGAAAACTCTGCCCAGGTCTTAGGAGAGAACCTTCTGTACTCTGCGGTATATATAAGTTTAAGAAACTCTGTAGTAGTGGAGGGAGTGGTGATTACTCCCTCTAATATAGAGATACTCAATAGTGCGAGGGTAGAAGGGATAGTCTATGCAGAAGGAGAAACTTTCTTGAGGAATTCTGCCCTGATCATAGGAAGTATAGTTTCCAATGAATTTACAGGAGGTCAAATTACTAACTCTGTAGATATTGTTCATGACTTATCCCCTCTCCCTGAACAACCTCCTCCTGGTCTTACCGGGGGAGAAGGGAGAAAGGTTAAAGTAGTAAGGTGGGAAGAGTTACCTCTGTAGTATTCTTCTATGAACAAAAGAGTGGTGCAGGTAATTACTAAATTGGAATTTGGAGGAGCACAGACCTCTACTCTCCATACCGCAGAATACTTAGCACGAAAGGATTATGAGGTTTATCTCTTTACCTCTCCAGGTTATTTAAGCAAGATAGCAGAAAGACTTGAAGGGGTCTCTCTTAAATACTTCCCCTTTCGCAGAGAAATTAATCCCTATTATGACGGGATGACCTTTATTTTATTATGGAAGGAATTTTTAAAAATTAGACCTCATATTGTCCATACACATTCTTCCAAAGCGGGTATTCTGGGAAGGTGGGCTGCTTTCTTAAGCAGAGTTCCTTTTATTTATCACACCATACACGGTTTCCCCTTCCATGATTATCAACCCTCCTTCCTTCGTCACTTTTACGTTTTTCTGGAGAAAGTCACGGCTATAATAACTTCCAAACTTATCGCTATAACTAAGGAGGATATGAAAAAAGGGTTAAGAGAAGGAATAGGGAGAAGAAAAAAGTATATCCTTATAAGGGATGGGATAGACTTCCAAACTTGGAGGAAAATTAAAAAGGACAAAGAGAGGAAGAAAAAAGAGTTGGGAATTAGAGAAAGAAAGGTAGTGGGGAACATTTCCTGTTTTAAACCTCAGAAAAACTTACTTGATTTTATCAGAATGGCTTCTTTACTGAATACTCCAGATACGGGGTTTGTAATAGTGGGAGATGGGAAGATGAGAAGGGAGATAGAAAGGGAAATAGAAAGAGTTTGCCTCCAGGACCGTTTCTATCTTCTGGGTTGGCGAGAAGATGTAGATGAAATTATCCAGATATTTGATGTATTTGTTTTAACTTCTCTTTGGGAAGGACTTCCCAAGACACTTCTGGAAGCCTTTTCTGCAGGAATTCCAGTAGTAGCGAATGCGGTGGATGGAGTAAAGGAGATGGTAAAGGATGGTTTCAATGGATTTTTAGTTCCTCCCAAGGATATTTGGACTCTTACTAAAAGAGTAAGAATGCTTCTCAAAGATGAAAACCTGAGAAAAAAAATGGGAAGGAATGCTCAGAACTCTCTGAGTGAGGAATTTGAGCTTAGAAGTATGATGGAGAAATTGGATAACCTTTATCAAGGAAGAGTTTAAAGAATTGTACATCTATCTTTTAATATTTGGAGTTTCTTTACTCTTTCTCTTTCTTCTCCAAAAATGGGGAAGAGCGGTTCATTTGGTGAGTAAGCCTTCTCCTTTCCCTGGAAGCAGGGAGGGTATCCCCTTATCCGGTGGCTGGGGATTGTTTCTCTTTTCCTTATTTTCCTTCTTTAAGGCAAAATTTCCTCCCCTGATTATGGCAGGTATGGGAGGGATTTTCTTGATGGGATTATTTGACGATATAAAGGAACTATCCCCCTTACCCAAACTTATTATCCAGTCTTTATGTGCCCTGATGGTGATTTCCTCCTCCTTCACTACTACCATTGGCAGGATTCCCTTTTTTCTTAACTATGCAATCACTTTCCTATGGATTGTGGGAATCACCAATGCTTTGAACTTCTTAGATATTATGGATGGACTTTCTGCTATAGTGGGAGTATCCTCTTCAGCAGGTATCCTGCTGGTCTCCTGGTGGAATGGTAATTCTGGAATTTTTCTTGCCTCCGGAGTGATACTTTCTTATCTTCTGGCTTTTCTTCTTTATAACCTTCCTCCAGCCAAAATTTTCTTAGGCAACTCTGGAAGTTACCTTCTGGGTTTTTTACTCTCTCTTTTAGTGATACCCTTAAGTTTCGCCCCTCCGGGACGGGAGGTGGCTCTACTCACTCCTTTATTGCTCTTAGGCTTGCCCTTATTGGATACCTTTTACTTGATAATTAGAAGATGGAAGAAGGGAAAGCCCGTTTACAGAAAAAGTGAAGACCATTTAGCCTTTCTCCTGTTAAAGAAAGGATGGGGAATTAAGAAAATCCTCCTCTTCATAGGAGGAGTTAGTGTTCTTTTCTCTCTCACGGGCATAGCCCTTACTCGTTGGGAGAATCGGATTTCTCTTATTTTTCTCTTTTCCCTTTTTCTTTTCCTTCTTGCTTTATTCAGAAAAGTTCTGAGATGAAACAGGGAATAGTGGTGGGAGGTGGGATTACCGGTGTTACCGTAGCCGGGAGTCTCTCCTTTCCTTGTCTTATCTTGGAGGAGAAGGAGAGATTGGGAGGATTGCTTAAGTCTTACCACATAGAAGGTTTTACATTTGACACAGATGGACACTTCCTTCATTTTCGGAATCCTAAAATAAAAGAAGCGGTTCTGAAAAAATGCGGAAGTATCTTAAAACCCCACACAAGAGATTCAGTTATATTCTGGAGAGGGAAAATTGTTCCTTTCCCTCTCCAGAGACATCTTTACTATATCCCTTCCTCCCTCTCTACCAGAATTTTTTCGGAGGTAATCATTCAGAGGTGGGGAAGAAGAAAGAGCAAAGTTACTTTGGAAGATTATCTTTTTTACCGGTATGGGAAAACTTTATTAGAAAAATTTTTCCGCCCTTATTTCTACAAACTTTACGGGATAAATCTTTCTCTCATTCCTTTCTCAGAAGTGGCTCGTTTTTTCCCTTCTGACAGGGTAGAGGATATTCTAAGGGGCTATATATCTCCTTCTTCTTCCCCTTCTGGTTACAATAGAGTTTTCTATTACCCCAAAGAGGGAGGGATAGAGGAATTTTTCCAGAGATGGAGAGAAAAAGATATTCCATATATCACTAATAAAAAGGTGATAAGGATTTACTGGAAGAGAAAAATAGTGGAGGTAGAAGGAGGAGAGAAGATTCCCTATTCTTTCTTGGTGTACACACCCCCCTTAGTGAAACTATTTCCCCTTCTTTCTCCCCCCCTTACCTCTATAAGCAGAAGAAAGTTTTTCTTTAATTCCCTGTTGTGCTTCAATATAGGAGTGAAAGGGGATTCATCTCTTAAGTATCAATGGATTTACTTCCCTGAAAAGATTTTCACCTTTTTCCGTGTAGGATTCTATTCACGAGTTTCTTCCTCCCTTGCTCCCTCAGGTCATTTTTCCCTTTATGTAGAGGTGGCTAACAGAGTTTACTCTAAATCTCTGGAGAAAAGAATTTTGAAGGAGTTAAGAGAAGTAAATATCCTCAAAGACAGTCACCAAGTAAAAGTAATTTTCCCTGTGGAGATAAAATATGCCTATCCCTTTTACTTGGGAGAGAGAAAGGAACTGGAGAGAATCTTTTCTTCCTTAAGAGAGAGAGACATCTATCCAGCAGGTAGATACGGTAAATGGAGTTATTATTCTATAGAGGATTGTATTCAGGAAGGAGAGAGTGTAGCCAAAGATATTCAAGAGAGATGGAAAGTTTAAAGGTTCTATGGAAGGAACGGAGTTATCTGGCAAAACTCTCTTGGAATTTTTTTAAGGATAAGTATCGAGGTTCGGTCTTAGGAATTTCCTGGGCTTTTATAACCCCGGTGATTCTCGCCCTGGTGATTTCTTTTGTCTTTACTCGGGTAGCCAGGATAACCTTACCTTATTATACTCTTTTTGTTCTTTCCGGACTCCTTCCCTGGATGTGTTTCTCTTCCTCTCTGCAAGAATCCTGTTTTGTTCTCCTGGAGTCCTCCTCTTTACTTAAACAGTTTCCTTTCCCTCCTATACTCCTTCCCCTGGCTAAGAGTGGGGCAAACTTCTTAAATTTCCTCTTAGGTTGGATAATTCTCCTTCCTCTCTTTATCTATTTTAAGCCTAACATTATCCTTTTTCTTCCTTTGTTTTTAGCCTTTTTAATCCCTTTTTACTTCTTTACTTCTGGAGTGGGGCTTATCCTCTCCTGGCTCCATGTTTTTTTCAGGGACACAGGGCATCTTCTCTCTCTAACCTTACTTTTTTGGTTCTGGCTTACCCCAGTATTCTATCCTCTCACCTTGGTCCCCTCTCCCTATCAGAAATGGATGATTATAAACCCTTTAACTTCTTTTATGGTTGTATTTCACTCCTTACTTTATAAAGGAACTTTACCCCCCTCCAGAGAAGTCCTGGTATTGATAGTCTACACTCTTTTATTTTACTCCCTGGGAAGTTATTCTTTTTCTCTTAAGATCAAAGAGGCTTTAAAGTGGATATAAACCAGAAAGTGATTGTTTTGGAGGAAGTGGAGGTAAGTTATTTAACTCCCTTTTTATTCCCTGGGAAAAAGAGAGAATGGAAGAGAGTAAAAGCCCTTCGGAAGATAAATCTAAGGGTGGAGAAAGGAGAGAGTGTGGTTATTGTGGGGGATAATGGAGCAGGTAAGAGTACTCTTCTTAAGGTAATAGCGGGGCTTCTCTCTCCAGATAGTGGAAGGGTGGAGGTAAAGGGTAAGATACGCACTCTTTTTGAAGCAGGAGCAGGTTTTCGCCCTGAATCTACGGGGTGGGAAAATATATTTATTCAGGGAGCACTTTTTGGGTTCTCTACCGGCCAGATGCAGGAGAAGGCAAAGAGAATAGCAGAGTTTGCTTCCTTGGGAGATTATCTCTATGCCCCTCTACGCACCTATTCGGAGGGAATGTACATAAGGCTGGCTTTCTCCATTGCTGTTCATACTGAACCGGAGATTTTTCTGGTGGACGATATTTTAAGCGTGGGGGATATATACTTTCAGAAAAAATCCCTGGAAAAACTATTAGAGTTAAGAGAAAAGGGGGTTACCCTTCTCTTAGTTACTCATTCTCCTTCTCTGGCAGAAAGGCTGGGGGATAGGGCTATCTGGCTGGAAAAAGGAGAGATAATTAGTGAAGGGGAAGTGGGGAAAGTAATAGAAGCCTATACCACTGTTTCGGTACATAAGGAGAAGAGAGAAATTCTGGAGAGAGGAAATCTAAAGATTTTATATACTGGAGGGCGGTGGATTCCTTTCTGGAAGGGGAAACCTCTCACTACCTCCTGGGGTGCTTACACCACCTTTATAGTGGGAAGAGAAGTTATCATCTCCCCTCTTCAGGAATGGGAGGTAATAGATAAAGGTGAGAATTTTTTAGAGGTGAAGGGAGAGTTTCTTACCCTTCCTGTTCTTCAGAGATGGAGGATGGAGATTGTGGAGGAAGGAGAATGGGAGTGGAGAATATCTCATGAAGTGAAGGGAAGTTTTTCTTTTCAGGCTCTTCAAGCAGGGATAGTATGGAACTCAGAATACAGGAGTATAAAAGATAGGGAAACTTTTACCTTCCCCTTGCATTTTCCTCCTGATTGGGAGGAGGTAGGGGAAAGGAAGGAAACCTGGCTTCCCTTTTCCCTGCATCCTCAAGGAGAAGAATTGCCGGTAATAGAGATGGGAGTTTTTTCTCCTGTGGAGAAAATTCGCTTATTTTTAAGTGGGGAAGGAAAAGGTGGAAAGGCTATATTCTGGGAAAACTCTGCTTTAGGTGACCTTGTTTTAAGGTTTCGTGAGTCAGGGGTAAGAAAAGAAAGGAGTGAGTGGGTAAGGATTAAAGATGGGAATCTCAGTATTTATTATGGAGGAAGGGAACTTACTTTTAATGGTGGATTAACCCTGGCTTTCTCTCTCCAGGGTGAGGAGTATTTTACTGACCGAATGAAGGGGGAAAGTTATCTATGGGGGGAGAGAGGAAAGCTGATATTTGAGGAGGAAAAACTTCCTTTGATTTTGGAGTTGATATGGAGAGAGAAGAAGGAAATCCTTTATTGGAGTTTTTACGCTTATGTAAGGGAGGAGGTGGAGATAACCAGACCTCGCCTAATTTTGAATGTTACTTCGGAGTATGAGTGTTGGTTTACCCCGGAAAAGAAGGGAGAATTTCCTCCCACGGCTACTCCCAGCGAATGGCTCTCTCTTCCTCAAGTTTTTCACTCTTTTCTGGGAGTGGAAGGAAAGGACTTACCCGGAATTGTTCTCTCTCTGGATTATCCTTCTACCTTCTGGAGTTCTGTTCAAAAGGGGGAAAGGGAGAGAATACTTCAGTTTTACACTTTACCTTTTAAATTGAAGAAAGGAATTCATCTCTTATTTTCAGGGAAAATAGAGATAGGAAGGGAGGAGAGAGAGGAAGTTAAGAGGGAAAGAGGACAAGAAGTATCCCTTAAGAAAGGGGAACTGACTTTTCTCTGGGAGGAAGGAAGGGGGAGAATTTTGTGGAAAGGAAAAGAGTTGACCGGAGCGTGGGGATTATACTGGAGTGTGAAAAGAGGAGAGGATTGGGAGGAATCCTTTAAATCACTGTGGCGAGTTAAAGGAAGGAAAGAAGACACCCTCTACATAGAGGGAGAGGGGTTAAATCCTCCTCATCGAAGAAGTAAGTGGAGGTTAAATTGGATAAAGAGAGATTAAAAATTTGGGCAGAGGTAGAAGTGAAGGGGGAAATAGAGGAAATTCATTTTTCTCTCATGCTTAAAGAAAATTATAAAAAGATTAGTCT
Source organism: uncultured bacterium (assembly GCA_964606225.1). Classification (GTDB taxonomy): domain Bacteria; phylum CAIJMQ01; class CAIJMQ01; order JAADFP01; family CAZSGC01; genus CAZSGC01. The sequence continues at coordinate 23,212 of CAZSGC010000004.1, forward strand.
CTCCGGAGAAGAAGGAAGTTTTCCTCCCTTTACCTCCAAGTGGGAAGAAATAAAGGAAGGGAAAGGGGAGGTGAGAATAATAGGAGAAACCTTCCCCCCTCTTCTCTTTCAAGGTTTTTATCCTCAGGTTATAATAAAGAATACACCCCTTCATTGGAGGGGAAGGGTTCTGGAGTATGTAAAGAAGGAAAGAATTAATAGAGATAGAGAGATCTTTCAAGGTGAAATCATTATAGAATGAAAGTTCTTCTGGTGAATCTCCCCTGGGTGGTGGAGGGAAGGTGGGGAGTGAGAGCAGGTTCTCGATGGCCTCATCTGAAAGACCCCCAGACGGAAGGAAATTATCAGCCTTATCCTTTCTACTTGGGTTATGCCACTGCACTTCTTCGCAGAGAAGGCTTCCAGGCAGTCCTCTGGGATTGTCTGGCAATGAAGATGGAGAAGGAGGAATTCCTTCAAAGAGTGGAAGAACTCTCTCCGGATTTAATTTTTGCAGAAGTCTCTACTGTCTCCCTTGCAAATGACTTGGAGATCCTTTCTCACTTAAAAGATTTTCCCTTAGCCATAGGTGGAGCAGACATAAACATAAGGAGACCGGATTTCTTGAAGACTCACTCCTTCATAGATTTTGTACTGGTAGGAGAGTATGAGGTAACTCTCTGGGAACTGGCAGAGAATTTAAAGAAAGGTAGAGGAGGGGAGAGGGTAAAGGGTCTTATCTTCCGAAGTAAAGAGGGGGAGATAGAAGTCAACCCTCCCCGACCTCTTCTAAAGGATCTGGATTGGTTACCCTGGCCTTTGAGAGAAGAACTCCCCATGGAGAAATACATAGATGCTCCTGGAGGATTACCTTTACCTTCTGTTCAGATGTGGACAAGTCGTGGTTGTCCCTTTACATGTATATTCTGTGCCTGGCCTTCCCTGATGTATGGAGGTCATCGATTCCGCGCCCGGGAACCTATAAAGGTGGTGGATGAGATGGAGTATCTCCTTAAGAAAATGAATTTTAAATCTATCTATATTGATGATGACACTACAAATGTGGGTAAAACCAGAATGAAGAAGTTAGCAGAAGAAATTAGACGAAGGGGATTGAAGTTTCCCTGGGCAATTATGGCCAGACCCGACCTTATGGATGAAGAAATTCTTATAACTCTGAGAGAGGCAGGGCTTCATTCCATTAAATATGGAGTAGAGTCTGCTTCCCAGGAAATTTTGGATAGAGCAAAAAAACGTATGGATTTAAGAAAGGCTATCCGAATGATCAAATTTACGCAAGATTTGGGAGTAAAGACTCATCTTACCTTTACTTTTGGATTACCAGGAGAGACTAAGGAGAGCATAAAGAAAACCATTGACTTGGCTCTTTCTCTTAATCCAGATTCTGTTCAGTTTTCCATTGCCACTCCCTTTCCAGGAACAGAATTCTATGAAGAGATGGAAAAAAGGGGATTTATAGTTAGTAAAGACTTCTCTCTATATGATGGTAACTCCACCAGCGTAATTAGAACAGATACTCTCACTCCTCAAGACCTTGAGGAGGCCCGAAGGAGAGCCTATGAACTTTGGGGAAGAAATTTAAGAAAAAGAGAAAGAATTCGATTCCCACTGGAAAAGAGATACTTTAAAACTCTTCTTTTCTACCTAAAACATTATGGCTTAAGTTTCACCTTAAAGAAGGTAAGAGACTTTCTAAAGTTTATAGTTCAACATAATTGGAAGTTACTAAAGGAGAAGAGAAGGTCTCTCCATTCTTCCCAGTTGAAATTTATATGGGAGGAGGGTAGGGGAAGGATTTTTTACAGAGGGAAGGAAATTACCAGAGGAGTAGGCTTAAATTTCTCTTTCCGGATAAAAGGAAGATGGTGGGATACCTCTAATGCTGAAGGCAGGGTGAGAAAAAAAATAAAGAGCCTGGGGATAACTTTCCGATGGGAAAATCTCCCCCTCCGGCTTTATCTTAAACTTTCTCTTTCCAGAAATAGGCTGCAGGTAGGTTTCTTCTTAAGCGCTCTTCGTAAAATGAGGTTGGAAGAAGCCAAACTTACTCTTCATCTTAAGCCCGAATACATTTACTGGTTTACGGAGGCAGAACAGGGTAAATTCCCTATCTTTTCCAGTTGGGAAGACATTCCTCTTTACCATCCTTGGGCAGGATGGATAGGGGTAAGAGAATGTGGAGAGGGCGTAGACCTTCTTCCCGCTTTAAGCATAGAGAAAGGCAGGGAGGGAAAAATTGGTTTGGAGAATACCCCACCTTCTTTAAGCAGTCGCATCCTTAAGGTTTCCCTCTCTGAGTTAAGCATCTATCCTAAACATAGGTTCTCAGACCACCTACAGGTAAGGATTGGAGAAAGCAGGGAGGAAGTAATTCCTAAGGGAGAAAGCGGACGTTCACTCCTCCGCTTCTTCTGGCGAGCCTGGAGGAGAGAAGGGATTAAAGGGGCACTAATAAGGAGTATAAAACATCTCACCCCTTCCTTTTATATAAAGAAATTTCCCCATTTAGTAGGAGTTATAGATGGTGAAAGAGCATTCTGCGGTCCTTCTTTTGTTCAGCTAGATGTAACCAATAGTTGTAATAATAACTGTATAGGTTGCTGGTGTAACTCCCCTCTTCTTAAGGAAAAGAGGATGCCTGAAGAGGTAAAGAAAGAATTTCTCCCTCTACCTCTGGTCAAGGAACTCCTTCAGGAGTTAAAAGAGATGGGTAGTAAGGAGATTTACTTCTCGGGAGGAGGAGAACCTTTCACTCATCCTCATATGATGGAGATCTTAAGATATTCCAAGGAAAAAGGTTTTCTCTGTTATGTAAATACCAACTTCACCTTGCTGGATAAGGATAAACTGAAGGAATTGATAGAGATGGGAGTGGACCATCTTACTGTAAGTCTATGGGCAGGTACAGCCAGAACTTACGCTCTCACCCATCCCAATAAGACAGAGTTGGATTTTGAGAGGATAAGAGAAAACCTCCTCTACCTTAACACGCATAAAAAAGGAAAACCTTTGGTGAAACTTTATAATGTCATCTTCAATCTTAATTATCATGAACTGGAGAGGATGATAGAATTTGCTAAGGAGACTCATTCCGAATCGGTAGAGTTTACCGTGATTGACACTATACCCCAGGCTACAGATATACTGCTCCTTAATTCTCAGCAGCAGAAAGAACTTTTGAGGATTTGTCAGCGAATTATGAGAAGAAGAGAGGAAGGATGGGCAAGGGAGGTTATTCTCTTTAACTTTGAACAGTTTTATCATCGTATCGCCTCTCCGGAAAATGTGGTGAAAGGGTTGTATGATAAATGGATAATTGGCAAGATTCCCTGTTATATAGGCTGGGTCTTTACCCGTATATTACCTGATGGCAATGTGAATGGTTGTCTTAAGGCACATAGAATTCCCTTAGGAAACATATTCCAGAATAGATTCTCTGAAATCTGGAACTCTCCTCGTTATCGTTGGTTCAGAGAGAAGACCTTAAGATTCGATGAGGATGACCCTTTCTTCTCTCTAATTGGCAATGACCCTCAATGTAAGGTAGGTTGTTATAAATCCTGCGATGACCTCCAGAGAAACCTCAAGGTACATGAAGAACTCCTTTCTCTCTCCCCTCTGGAAAGAAAGATGATACGCATATATCTTCCCACTTATAGAAAAACCTTGAAAAAAAAGAAAGTAGAGGAGACCGAAGACCCACTGCTTAGGGGTATTCTTCATGGAAGAAAAGCCTTTACGGGCCCAGAGCAGGTGGTGGTGGATCTCACCAATTCTTGCAACCTCAAATGTATTGCCTGCTGGACACATTCTCCCTTATTAAAAAATCCTCCCCCTCCTCACTTTTACCGGGAAAAAATTCCTGAGGAGATTTTGAGGAAAACCATAGAAGAATGGAAAAAGTTAGGGGTGAAGAGAGTAAGACTTACGGGAGGAGGAGAACCCTTAACTTATCCTAAAATTGTGGAGGTAATGAAAGAAATTAAAGAAAAGGGGATGCTCCTTTGCCTTACCACTAACCTCTACCGCATAAGCGAGGAGATGAAGGAGGTTATAAGAGAATGTGTAGATGAACTGGCCGTAAGTATATGGGCAGCTTCTCCTCAAGTATACACTTCTCTTCATCCTGGGACTCGGGAGGAAGATTTCTTAAAAATCTATCAGGACCTTAAGGAGATTGCCCAGGGGAAAGGGAAAGTTACCTTAGCGGAAGTTATTATGAAGGGAAATTATAAAGAGATGGTGGAGATGGTGAAGATGGCAAAGGAGGTAGGAGCAGATGCGGTTTACTTTACTTTAATAGACCCTCTCCCGGGAACTGATTCCCTTCTACTGGACAAAAAGGAGTTGAAAGAAGTGGAGTGTCTTCTTCCGGAAGTGGAGAGAGAAGCGGAGGGAGGAATAGAGTTGGAAAACTGGTCCGGTTTTAAGGAAAGGGTTAAAAGTCCCTCTGCAGAGAAGGGGTTTTATGACTGGGGAAGGGTGGATAGAATTCCCTGTTATGTAGGCTGGATATTTTCTCGCATACTGGCAGATGGAAGTGTGGTTCCCTGTTGTAGAGGTGTTAAGAAGGTGATGGGTAACTTGAAAGAAAAAAGTTTTACCGAGATTTGGTTCTCTCCTCCTTATAATGAGTTTAGAGGGAAAGCCAAATATCTTCCTAAAAGTCATCCTTACTTTAAAGAGATAGGGTGCTATCTTACCTGTGATAATCTGATGCATAATGAAGAGATTCACCGAAGATATTTTCAGTCATGAGGAGCCCGGACCTGCTCTTAGCCATTCTCCCCCCTTATGGAGTGGATATGCCTCCTCTTAACCTGGCCACTCTATCCAGTTACCTGAAGGAACGAGGAGTAAAGGTGGAAGTAAGGGATAGTAATATAAGTATCTATCGGAAAGTGGAGTTAGATAAATGGTGGGATATCTCCTCAAATCCGGATTGGATAAAAGAGGGAATCTTCCAGGAAGAAAATATAAGAGAAGCCATAGAAGGAGAGTTAGAATTTTTCCTTTCTCATCCTGCTCCGGTGATCGGTTTTTCTGTTCATGCTTCTAATCGTTCTCTTACTGCCTGGATGATAAAGAGAATAAAGGAAAGAGATCCTTCTCGTAAAATTATCATAGGAGGGAGAGGAGTATACGATTCTCTGGGACGTTCTCATTTCTCTTTGGATTCTGTAGATGTGTTTATCATAGGGGAAGGAGAAGAGGCGCTCTATCAAACTCTTTTATCTCTTAAAGAGAAAGAGGAAAGAATTATTCCTGGAGTGATGTGGGTAAGAGAAGGAGAGGTTTATCTTTTATCTCCCCCTCTTCCCCTTCCTGTCTCCAAGTTTCCCTTTACCACCTTTGAAGAATTTCCTCTCTCCCTTTATAAGGAAAGAAAACTCCCTCTTCTTATGAGTAGAGGTTGCATCCTCCACTGTGCCTATTGTGATGACCATCGAGTGATGGGTAGATATCGGGTTAAGAGTGGAGAAGCAATTTTCAGAGAGATGAAATACCACTTAGAGAGATGGGGAATTAGGGAATTTTCTTTTAATGACCCCGCTATAAATGGAAATCTTAAGGAACTGGAGAAACTCTGTGACCTGATAATCGAGGAAGGGATTCCTGTTTCCTGGATGGCTTTAGCCATTCCCCGCCCAGACATGGGAGGTCTTTATGAAAAGATGAAGAAGGCAGGATGCCATACTTTAAATTTTGGTGTGGAGAGTGGTTCGGATAGAGTCCTCAAACTGATGAATAAACCTTATACCTCTTCTCAAATTTCAGAAAGTATCCGCCAGGCTCATAAGGCTGGAATAAATACTCAGTTGAACTTCATCCTGGGTTTTCCAGGAGAAAGAGAGGAAGATGTGGAAGCCACCATGAATTTCATAGAAGAAAATTCTCCTTACATCTCAGGTATAACCAATCTCAATGCCTGTCATCTTCTTATAAACTCTCCCCTATGGGAGGAAAGGAAAAAAAGGGGTATATGTCTTCCTCCTGACTTTTCCTTTTTTGATCGAAGATGGAGGGAAGGAGACAATACCTTATTTACTCGGATAAGTAGAGTCAAGAGGGTCCAGCAATTTCTAAAAGAGAAAAATATTCCCCTCTGGACTACTAATACTGGCGAGTATTTGAGAAGTTCCTCTCTTTGCCTTATCTTTCTCCCTCCTTGGGGAGTAGAGATGCCTCCCTTAGGTTTAGCATGCCTATACTCTTACCTCAAGAGTAAAGGAGTAAATTTAAAAGTGGAAGACCTAAATATTTGTGCTTACCAGGAATGGAGAGAGAAAATTCCCCACTTTTGGAAGAGAGAAGAGGAAGAACTATGGGAACGCTCCCGATTCTATTCCTTAGAGAAGAAAGAAATAGAAGAATATTTGATAGAAAGAATGAAGAAATTGGTAGAAGAGGGATTTACTCTATATGGATTTTCCACTAACTATGCCAATCTTCCTCTGGTAAGAAAGGTCTCCTCTTTCCTTAAGAAAGTAGACCCAGAGGTGAAGGTCCTGTGGGGAGGACCTGGTGTTTTTCTTTCTGAGGAAAGAAGAAGGTTTTCCTCCCAGGAAGTGGATTGGATAATAGCAGGAGAAGGAGAAGAGAGTCTTTACCAATTCCTTCAGGGAAATAGAGATTATCCTGGTATGGGGAGTAAAGAAGAAGGTTTTTGTCTAAGAGGGGCTCCCTTACCTTTGAATCTTGAGGATTTCCCTCCTTTAGATTTTTCTCCTTTCCCTCTTTCCTTCTATGCTTCTACTACTCTTCCTACTTTCTTCTCTCGGGGATGCAAAGGAAGATGTACTTACTGTGGGGAGAGAGAATTCTTCTCTCCTTTCCGTACACGCAGGGTGGAAAAGGTGGTGGAGGAGATTAAGTTTTGGGTAAATAAAGGATACTCTAATTTTCAATTCATGGACCAGGCTGTAAATTCGGACTCCTCCCGGTTCCGAGAATTTTTGAGAAAAATAAAAGAGGAGGAGCTGAGATTCTATTGGGAAGGCAATTTTATGATAAAGAGGGGGGACATAGAAGTTCTTCCTTTAATGAAAGAATGTGGTGTTAGGAGGCTATTTCTGGGATTGGAGACCGGTTCAGATAAAGTTTTAAGAATGATGAGAAAAACCTTTTCTCCTAAGATTGCTGAAGAATTCTTAAAGGAAGCATACCGGGCAGGGATTGAATGCTGGATCAATCTAATCACTGGTCATCCGGGGGAAGGGGAGAGGGAATTTTCCCAGACTCGCCAGTTTCTGAAGAAGAATGCTCATTATATATCTGGGGTTTTAAATCTTTCCTCCTGTCTGGTGCCTCCTTTATCCATTCTGGAGAAAGAGCGTCAGAAGTTTTCCCTCTATTTCCCTCCCTATGAACACTGGTTCCGGTGGAGCACAAAAGATAATACCTGGAAGATAAGGGAGGAGAGATTGGATAAATTAAGAGAGGATATAAGAGAACTAAATCTTCCTTTAGAAACTATAAATCGTATCCGTAAAGGAGTAGATATCCTCCTGATAAACCCTCCCCCCTGGGGAGTGGAGAATCCTCCTCTTTCCTTAGCCTATCTTTCATCTTATGCTCGGAAAAAAGGGTTTACAGTGGAAGTTTTGGATCTGAATCTAAAATTCTGGCAACATGCTCCTTTCTCTTATAAACTTCTTTGGCATGTGGAGAACAAGAATTTCTGGAAGAAGAAAGAAACCTATGACCTCATAGAAAAGGTCTTGGAGAAGGATCTGGAGGAAGCCTGCAGGGAAATTATCCGGAGGAATCCTTCTCTGGTAGGTTTTTCTGTAGTAGATGGCAAGGAGAGAATTACCATCTCTCTCATAAAAAGACTACGAGAGATGGGTGCAGGCTTCCCTATTGTTCTGGGAGGTCCTGCTGTCTGTACGCCTGTTTCCCGGAAAATTTTTCAGGATGAACTGGGGAAGGAGATTTTAGGATATGTGGTGGGGGAAGGGGAGGAGACACTGGTGGAGATTGCCGGAAGGGTGAAGGAGGGGAGGGATATGGATGGAGTTAAAGGAGTGGCAGTGGAGAAAGAAGGGAGATGGCTGTATATTTCCCGCCCCTATATAAAGCCCCTTGACTCCATACCCTTTCCTGATTATGAGGGTTTTGAGGTAGGCAGTTACCCGGGAGATGAGTTGTTAGTAGAGTGGAGCCGAGGATGTGTGGGAAGATGTGCCTTCTGTAAAAATCCTCGCCTCATAAAAACTTACCGTTATCATAACCCTCCCTGGGTGGTGGAGGAGATAGAACATCATGGGAAAAAATTAGGGGTTAAGAAATTTACTGTAGTGGACCCTTTACTGAATGGCTATCTTCCCCAACTGGAAGGAATATGTGACCTCCTCTTAGTCAGGAGACTTCAGGTTCATTGGAGTGGACAGATTGCTCCTCGCAGGGATATGTCTCTTAAATTGCTCCAGAAGATGAGAGAGGCAGGATGTTATAAACTCCAGATAGGTGTGGAGAGTGGTTCTTCTAAGGTGTTGAAGAGGATGAAAAAATTCTATACTCCTGAGGATGCGGAAAAAGTGGTACGAGAGGCAAAAGAGGCAGGTATGGAGGTGGAGATTTTCCTTATGGTAGGTTTCCCCGGAGAGGGAGAAGAAGAGTTCTATCAGACTTATCGCTTTGTAGAGAGAAACGCTCCCTATATAGATAAAATTAAGTCCATAAATACTCTTCATCTCATTGAGGATACTGATGTTTATGAAAACCACTCTTACTATGGAATTTACTTACCTCAAACAGATTGGCATTATCTCTGGTGGACAGAGGATGGAAACAATTATGAGGTGAGAAAGAAAAGAGGGGAGATTCTATTGAGATTGGCTTGGGAAAAGGGGATAAAAGTGCAGGAGGTAAATTTTGGAGAAGGAAAGGAGAAGGAGGTAAAAAACTTAAGAGAATTGGAAGAGGCGATAAATTCCCTTCATCCTCTCAGCCCTCCCTGGGAGAGAAGGGAGGTTCGGGAGGAAATACAGGTTAAAGAGAGAGAAGAGGAACTGATTAACCTAAGGGAAAGAATCAGAAATCTTGAGGAAGAGTTAAATAAACTTCTACAAAGTAGAGGATGGAGATTCTTAAAAAAAGTAGTGAGAGTAAAGAGAGCCTTTTTTCTTTCTATTAAGCGCTTTTTCTTACTTCCCCTTCTAATTTTTCTCATAGGCCTCACTATGGTAGCAGAGAGTTACCTCCTTTTCTTAAAGAAGGTAAAGAGGCTTACTGTATTTCCAGAATAATGGAATTAAGAGTTAAAGAGTTTCTGGAAGGTAAAGATACTCTTACCTTAGGACCTAAGGTTTTAGAACTCTCCATTACTACTGCATGTGATAGTTCCTGCCTGGGATGCTGGTGTCACTCTCCTTTAGTTAAAGATTTTCTTCCTCAAGAAGAAAAGGAAAAATTTCTTCCCTATCCTGAGGTGAAAAGACTCTTGGAGGAACTGGTAGGTAAAGGTTTAGAAGAAATACAGCTTTCAGGTTCCGGGGAGCCCTTACTTCACCCTCATCTATGGGAAATTGTGGAGATTATAAAAGAGAAAAACTTGCGTTGTCATTTAGTAACCAATTTCCTTTCCATAAGAAAGGAGGAAGTGGTTTCTCTTATAGAAAAGGGTGTGGATACCCTCACTGTCTCCATCTGGGCAGGGACTCCGGAGACCTATGTTCTCCTTCATCCCAATAGAAAAGAAGAGGACTTTGTTGAGATTTCCCAAAAAATTAGGTTTTTAGTGGAAGAGAGGGAAAGAAGGGGCAAGATTTTTCCTCGGGTTAAGATTTACCATGTCTTAAATCATCTCAATGCTGAGGAAGTAGAGACAATGTTGGACCATGCCTTAGAGGTGGGAGCAGATATGTTAGAGTTTAAATCTGTGGATGTAATTAGAGGAAAGACCGACCTTCTTGCCTTTACCCCTGAAGATGTGGAAAAAATCAGAGAGGGACTAAAGAGAATAAAAGAGAGAGTGGATTTCCCTTATTCTGTATCTTATAACCCTTTTGAAGTCCCTCATCTCCAAATTCTCTCCGATTACCAACTAAGAAGAGAACTAGCTGATTTTGGTAGATTCTTGAAGACTTCTTTCTTACCTCCCCAATTTAGGATAACTTATGAAAAGAGAGACCCTTATAATCCTGAACCCCGACAGTTAAATATCCTTTGCCCCATGGGAAAAATTAATCATCGTTCTTTGCTTAAAGAAGAACCTGAGCAGACCTTTTATTTCTTTTACTTTCGGGAATACTGCAAAGAGTGTAAGAAAGTAGAAGAGTGTTTTAAGGAGGAAGAGGTTAAGGAGATTAAACTACCCTTTCTTTCCCTAATGGCTATAGGAAGAATGGAGAGAGAACTGGAAAATTACCTTTCCTGTGGGAGATACGCTCAAGGGATAGTGGATAAAATTCCTTGTTATGCAGGATGGCTCTATGCACGGATTGAAGCAGATGGGGAGGTAATTCCCTGCTGTAGAGGTCACCGGTTTCCAGTAGGAAATATCTTTAAGGAAGAGTTTTTCTCTATCTGGAATGGAGAAAGGGAGAGAGAATTCAGGAGGAGAGGAAGAGAGCGAAAGAAGGAAGCTCCTCTTTTCCAGTTGATTGGGTGTAGAGAGGGATGTGACAACCTGGGAATGAATATTGGGTTTCATATAGAGGTGGAGAAGGGATAGGTATGAGGGTACTTCTCATCCATCCCCATGACATTTTTTCTCGGAGTGAGCCCTGGACTTCTCGCATTGTAAATATAGGGAAGGAATTGAAGAAGAAAGGGCATGAGGTAAGACTTATTTATTTTCCTTTATCTGGTGAAGAAATGGAATGGTATGAAATACCCTTTCCCGCTATCCCTCTTTCTCGGAAAAGGGGATGGTGGATTTTGGCTCTCAATACCTTACGGCTTCTTAGATGGGTAGGTTGGGCAGAAGTGGTGCATTTTCAGAAATGTTTTCATCACTCTGCCCTTCCAGCTGTTATCTCTGCATGGTTACTGGGAAAACCTCTCCACTATGACTGGGATGATTGGGAGTATCAGATTTATCACTATAGAAAACCTCCCTCCCGACTGGTAGGAAAGTACTTGTGGATAGTGGAGAGACTTCTACCTATTTTGGTAGAGACGGTCTCCGTTTCCAGCAGTGCCCTTCGCCAGTTGGCTATGGATTGGGGAGTTAAAGAGGATAGAATTTATTCTGCACCCGTGGGAGCAGATATAGAGACCTTCAAGCCAGATGATTCTGGAAGATGGGTAAGGGAAAGATACGGTATAAGTAAGGAATTGGTTCTTTATATGGGGCAACTTCATGGAGGTCAGTATGCAGAACTTTTCATAGAGTCTGCAGCACTCTTAAAATCTCGCTATCCAGAGGTGAATTTCATGATAGTAGGGGGAGGGTATAGACTGCGGGAACTTAAAGAGTATTCTGAGAAACTTAAAGCCCATGTAATTTTCACAGGTTCTGTTCCTCATGAGGAGATACCCTGCTATATAAATGCCTGTGATATCGCAGTAGCCTGCTTTGAAGAAAATCCCATTACACGATGTAAATCCCCTTTAAAGATAGCGGAGTATATGGCTTGTGGGAAACCTGTAGTAGCAAGTGATGTGGGAGAGGTGAGGGGGATGTTAGGGGAGGCAGGCTTACTGGTTCCTCCAGGGGATTCCCAGGCTCTGGCGGAAGGTATAGAAAAACTGCTCCTTAACCCCTCTTTAAGGAGAGAATTGGGAAGAAAGGGGAGGGAGAGGGCAGAGAAGATCTATAACTGGGCAAACATAACTGAGAATTTACTCCGGGCTTATAGAAAGGCTCTCTATGGGAAAGAGTAGAGGTTTAAGGTTCCCTTTCCGTTAACTCCTTACCTCTACGATGAGTGAGGAAAAAACGCGTTCCCCAGTAAGTGAGAATAGAAAGCCCCACTCCCAGAACAAATCCACCCAAAAAGAGAGAACCTGCCAGATTCCCCAGTTTCCGCAAATTCATATATCTGAATACTTGCCACTGTAACTGGAGAGGCTTTCTAAGTAAAACCTGTCCCACACAGTAATCAATAAAGAAGACAAAGGGAAAGGTGAAGGGAAGGGAAAAAATACTGCTGGTCAAGAATATGGCCATTATATTCGCTCTTTTATATACCCCTCCTATCAGAGCTACCAGAGGAGTTTTAAACCCCTGAATAGGAAATACTCCTAAAAATGTGCCTATTCCTACTCCAGCAGCAATTTCATGAGGGTTGCTCCTGGTTTTGATTAACTGAGAAAATTTTTCCTTTAGATTCCTTAACTTTAAATCCATTAAAATTTAGCATCTACAAGAGGAGAATCCAGAAGAAGTTTTTTAATCTTAACGTATCCTATGGGTAGAGTAACTTGGAAGGTTTCTGGTGGGAGGGTGGAAGGGAATTTTAAAGTTTTTATCCGGTAGGTCTCCTTCCATAAAGGCTCTTTGAAGGGACCTATAATATGTTCCTTTTTTACTAAAATTTTTTTCTCCCTGTCTACCCAGTAGGTAAGTCTCACGGGTGCCATTTCATACTCTCCTTCTATCTTTAATATCCAGACCTCTCTTCCCTGCCAGATACTTTCCCCTTCCTTCTTAGGGATACCAAAAGGGGATAAACGGGGAGGAATTTTCCAGAAAAGAAGGGTTCTCCATCTTTTGATACTTCTCCAGTAAAGGAGTTTATCCCTTCTATCCATCTTGTAGAGAATTTTCCCATCATAGATCCACTCTTCTTCTCCCTCTCTTAAGGCACCTTTTCTCCATTGAGCATGGATACGAAATTTATCTTTCTCCACCTTGAGGTCGATAACCCCAAGCACTTTTTCCTTCCTCCCTCCTGGAGGAAGATAGCAATATTCCCAGGTGGAGAGGAAGACTTTATCGTTTTTATTTACTTCTCTTATAATTTGAAGAGAAGGTTCTTTCCTTCCCCATCCGCAGGATAATAGAAGCAGAAGGACTCCTATCCAGATCCTGGATTTCATTTTATACGAATTTCCTTTACCTTCTCCCAATGCACACCTCTATCTTTGGAAAGAGTATAGTAAAGATGGTATTCTGGGGAAGAACCAGGGAGGAGGGCAGATATACTGGGGGTAAATCCCTGAAATATTAAATAAAACTTGCCCCTTATAGAGGTAGCATAGGGCTCCTTCACCATCATAGGAAATTCTCCTGGAGTAACCGTTTCCCAGTGTTTTCCTTGGCTCTGAGTATAAGAGACAAAGATAATATTTTCATACTCTCCTCCCACATAGGTAAAGAAGACGGTTCCATCATCGCCTTGGGAGAAATTAATATCCACTCCCTTTCTTATCTCTTGCGGTCTTCCCCATGAATTTCCTCCCTTCCGGGAAAAATTCAAGAAAATAGTACCTTCCACTATACCCGGAGAAATCCAGGAGACATAGATATTTCCTCCGGTCTCTACAAACACCTTAGGATTATGTCCAGGAGAATCTTTATCGTTTACAATCTGGGGAGGGGACCATGTCTTCCCTCCATCTTTGGAATGGGAGAAGAAAATGGCTTTAAACTGAGAAAGTAAGTCTTCTTCCGTTTTAGAGATAATAGACATTCCCGACCACACCAAATATAGATCTCCCTTTCTATCACAGAAAAGATCTGCCCCCCAGGCGCTATAGGTAAGGTTGGTCTTCACTTTACCCACTTCCTGAAAAGTTTTCCCTCCATCAGCAGATTTTAGTATAGTAATATACTCGCCTCCATAGAGAGAAGGTAGTTTGTAGATTTCTCCCCTTTGGTTCGTCACTTTATCTTTGCTTTGATACTCTTTAAGAAGTAGGGAAATATCCCCCTTTCTTCCCCAACCTGAGAAGAGAAGGAGAAAAATTAGGGTAAGAAGATATGCTATCTTGAAACTTCGGAGACTTTCGTAAAGAGGCAAAGAGATAGTTTTACTCAGATAAACCCGGAAGGGATTTTCACTAATCCCAGTTCTTAAATGGGCTCGGTGAAAGTTCATTGCTTACTTTGCTAATTTAAATCAACTGGGGTATATTGTCAATGATTAAAGTTTTTCTTTAAAATTTAGTATGCGACCTGCCTTCCCAGAAAATATAATGATTCAGACTACTTCCTACTGTAACTCTGCCTGTGCTTTTTGTCCCTATCCCCGACTCTTTAAAAAACTTCCTCAGGGGAAGATGGAGGAAAAGACTTATAGGAAAATCATAGAAGAAATTTCCCATTATCCGGTAAAGAGAATCATGCCTTACCTTATGAATGAACCTCTATGTGACAGAAAGATTGTAGAAAGGATAAACTATGCCAAGGAAAAGAATCCTGAAGCCTCTGTTCATATACTCACTAATGGAATTAATCAAACGGAGAAGATAAGTGAAGGGCTCAGAAACTCTTTGGTAGACTGGATAGG
>CAZSGC010000005.1:0-33587 GCA_964606225.1 uncultured bacterium
TTTCTTCAATTCATAAGAATTTACCTCCCCGCGTAGATAATTGCAACTTGTTGTAACATCTCTGGAGGAGATATTTTAAGGAAAGGAGATTCCCCAGTGAAGGAGTAAGGTATATGTGGATGACTTACTGGCTCTAAAATCTTTCCTCCTATTTTTCCACTATCTTTCTGAACTTCTCTACTTTCTCCTGGTAGGAATTATCAGCGGAAGATATAATGTAGAGAAGCATGTCTCTTAAAGGTAGAAGATGGGTAAAACTGGTTATTGCGGTTATCTTCCTCCTTTCAGCAGGTTTCTGGTTTCTTAAGAGATATTGCGGAGGGGAGAGGAAAAACTGGAATGTTCTTTTAATTACCGTGGATGCCCTGCGAGCAGATCATTTGGGTTGTTATGGATATGGTAAGGATATTACTCCCCATATAGATAAACTGGCTAAGGGAGGTGCCCTTTTTCAGAATGCGGTATCTCAAGGTCCTTTCACTGCCCCCTCTCTTCCTTCCCTTATGACTTCCACCTATGGGTATGTCCATGGAGTAAGAGGATTTGGAGATATGTTAAATCCTTCTTTAAAAACTTTAGCTGAAATTCTAAGGGAAGAAGGTTATCTCACAGGTGCTGTCTGTGCCATTGATTTTTTCCTGGATATTCTGGGACTGAAGAGAGGCTTTCAATGGGTAAGTACAGGAGATGATAAAAGGGCTGACTGGATAACCGAGGAGGCTATGGGCTGGATTAAAGAGAACAAAAATAGGAGATTTTTCCTCTGGATTCACTACTTTGATCCCCACCAACCTTATGACCCTCCTCCGGATATAAAGAGAGAAGTTAGGAAAGAAGTATCCCGCCCTTCCTCTCCTTTGCTTCCCGTAGTAAAAAAGGACCCCAGGGATCCGGATATCTACGGTGCTTTCGGAGGAATATCCGAGAAGGCAGTTATAGAGGGGAGAAGAGATAAAGAGTTTTACCTGGCTTTATATGATGGAGAAGTGAAATTTGTGGACAGGGAAATAGGAAGGCTGATTAAGTTCTTGAAGGAATCCGGACTTCTTTCTCAAACTTTTATAATCCTTACCGCTGACCATGGAGAAGCCTTTGGGGAACATAATCTTTACTTTACCCATGGTCATATTCTTTATGAGGAGATTCTGCATGTGCCTTTAATTCTCTATGGGGAAGGAGTAATTCCGGAAGGCAAGGTGATAACCGAGGTGGTGGGATTGATAGATATATTACCTACGGTGCTGGATTTCTTAGGAATAAAGAGTAGAGGAAGAATAGAAGGGAAGAGTCTGCTTCCAGTGGTTCTCAAAGGGAAAGCCTATCCTTCCCGGATAATTTACGCAGAACTCTGGGAGAAGGAAGAGGATGGTAGACGCTTGATCTCGGTGAGGAAAGGAGACTGGAAATTAATTTATAATGTAGAAAAAAATACCTATCAGTTATATAATCTCAAAGAGGACCCAAAGGAGGTAAGAAATCTGGCCGGAGAGGAGAAGAAGAAATTTAAGGAATTGAGGAAATTTATCAATAAATACTTAACCAGAAGAAAGAAGTACGGGTATAAAGGTAAGGAAAAGGAGTTGGAAGAGGAGATTAAAGAGAAACTGAAGGGACTGGGGTATCTCCAATGAAGAGGGAAATAATTCTTCCTCCTCTGGGAGAGGATGTTAAAGAGGTGGAGGTCTCTTTCTGGTTAAAAGAAGAAGGAGAGGAAGTCAAAAAAGGGGAAGAACTGGTAGAAGTGATAACGGATAAAGCGGTCTTTAGAGTTGAAGCACCTGGGGAAGGAATTTTGGAAAAAATTATAGTTGGAGAAGGGAAGAAAGTTAAAGTAGGAGAGACTCTGGGAGTTATCAGGGAGAAACCCTGAAAAAGCCTTTTACTATATCTCAGGAGGATACACTTTCGGTGCTTCAGGCAAACTTTGAGTATTTCTTAAAGAGAAAATCTATCTTTGTATAATCTTAAGCCACAATTCTGAAGAAAAACTAAAGTTTCTGAGGATAAACAGAATGCTCCTGATAACTTCCCCTCCTAACTTGTAATACAGGTGGGTCAAAGAGTACCGAGAGGGCTGATGTCACTATGATGGTAGCTTTTTGAGAATCCCGAGCCTATTCAGAAGCTATTGTCCCCATGGAAGTACCTGAGTCTGTGATACCGGTAAGGTCAGCGAAAGCCAGTTTAGTCAACCCTTCTTGAGGAATCAGAATTTTATCCGGCTTAATATCTCTGTGGTTCACACTCTTTCCTTCCACAAACACTATAGAAAAGTGAGGTTGTCCTTCCTTTAAGGAATTATGACGGTTTTTATACCCCTCTTCTCTAACATATCCCGCAAGGCTTCTTCTAATCGGAAGAGAGGCAGTTTCTTGGTGAGGAGTGGTTTTACTACTATTTTTTTATCTTTTAAAATCTCTAAGGCTTTTCTCACATATTCGGGAGTATGATGAAAAACCCCTTTGATAGTTATCTCACCGTAATGAAGAAGTTGGGTAGGGAGAGTAACAGTAGTCCCAGGAGCACATCCTCCAAAGAGCAAAACCTTTCCCCCTCTTCTCACCATCTTTATACTCTCTTCCCAGGTCTGGGGAATCCCCACTGCTTCTATACTGATATCTGCTCCTTTACCCTGAGGGGTTAGTTCTCTTACTTTATCTACTATCCCCTCTCCACTTTCCAGAGTATAATCTGCTCCTATCTCTTCTGCCTTCTTAAGCCGGCTCAAGTTTTTATCCACCATGATGACTTTAGCCCCTAAACTTTTGGAAAGAAGCAGAAAAAGAAGCCCTATAGGACCTGCCCCTATTATAACTACCCATTCTCCTTCTCCTATACCTATCTCCTCCACCCCATGAACCACACAGGAGAGAGGTTCCAGAATTGCTCCCTCCTCATAAGATAGAGAATCGGGAAGGAGGTAAAGGTTAGTTTTTACAATGCGAGAGGGGATTTTTATATACTCTGCATAGGCTCCATTAAGAAACAGTAAATCTTCACACTGGGAAAAAATTCCTTTTTTACAGAAATAGCATTTAAAGCAGGGAGCAGAGTTTGCCGCCACCACTCTCATTCCTGGTCGGAATTCTTTAACCCCCTTTCCCACTTCCACCACCTCCCCGGCAAACTCATGTCCAAAGGGAGAAGGAGGGGTTATCATCCGGGGATGACCACCTCTCAAGAAAACCTTAGCATCAGTCCCACAGGTGAGGGCTACCTTAACTCTTACCAGAACTTCCCCTTCTCCCGGGAGGGGTATATCCCTCTCTTCAATTCTTAAGTCTTCCTTTCCATAAAGGATGGCTACCTTCATTTTTGCGGGTAAACAATTATTTTGCAGGAAGCACCTCCCTTCAGGGCTAACTGGAAGGCTTCTTTAATACGGGAAAGAGGAAAAGTATGAGTGATGAGAACCCCTCCTTTTAGTTTTCCTCCTTCCATAAATCTCAAGATTTCCCTCTGCTCTATAGGGGTGGAAGAATAGGTTCCACACAAAGTTGTTTCATAATAAATGAGGTTGGGGTCTAAGGTTATCTTCTCTCCCTTCTCCACCTGGGCAAAGATGCTTAACTTTCCTCCCCTTCTCACTCTCCTTATTCCTTCCTGAATAGCCCTTACATTACCTGCTGCTACTATCACTACATCATATTCTTTCTCTGTGCTTTCTGGGCTTAAGGACTTTGTGGCACCCAGGGTAAGAGAAAATTCCCTTCTCCATTCCACCAAATCTAAGGTGTGTATCTGGACTATTCCTACCATCCGAAGAAGTAAAAGATGCATCAATCCTGCAGGCCCACAACCGATTATAAGTACCCTGTCCTCCGGAAGAGGGGAGATTCTTTTAATATTTCTCCAGGCACAGGCAAACGGTTCAATGAGGGTGGCTTCTTCAAAAGATAAAGAGGGAGGAAGGGAAAGGGTCCCAAATTTAAGATTTAAGAAAGGTACCTTTAAGAACTGAGAAAATCCTCCCGGAAATAGATTTGTCTGGCGGAATTGAGGGCAAAGAGAGAAGTTTCCATGCCGGCAGAAGGAACACACAAAGCAGGGGATATGGTGGGCTACGGAAACCCTCTCCCCTTCCTTAAAGATGGATTCTCCTTTTATCTTCCTTATAATCCCGGAGACTTCATGCCCCAGAACTTCTCCTTTCCTTCCTTCCTTCAACTTGAAAAGGTCCGTCCCACATATCCCACATGCTCTTACCTCCAGTAGAGCCTCTCCTTCGTTAATCTCAGGGATGTCCTGCTCCACCACTCTTATATCCTCAGGAGAGTAGAAGGTAGCCACCTTCATTTACTACTCCATTGTTTTCGGATCTCTCTGATGGTGGAGACATTAGCCAGAAGAGCCACTGCGAAGAGAATAATAAGGGAAAGAAGAATCTCTAAGTAAGGTTTAGTAGAAAAAACAAACTGAGAGGGAGGGAGAAAGATTACCAGTGCTCCTCTCCGGTAAAGGAAATAACAGGAAAGGAAGAAGATGAGGAAAGCCGTATATATTATGGAAGGTCTTCTTCCGGTTTTCTGCACCCAGAAGTAGAGGATGGCTCCCAGAGGGAAGAGAAAGGGAAGGAGATACAGAGTCACCCCTCCCATAGTAGCCACTCCTTTCCCACCTTTAAATCTTAGGAATATACTCCAGCAATGACCGGCGATGGCTGCCGAACCAGTAGCCGCCACTGCCAGAAGGGGGAGGTGGAAAACTCTTCCCGCTACTATCATGGGGAAAACGCCTTTTAAAGTATCCAGAATCCAGACTACAATCCCGTATTTCTTACCCACCTGCCTGAATACATTGGCAGCCCCCGGATTGCCCGTCCCTACTTTCCTTATATCTACACCTTTAAGGCGAGAGATAATAACTGCAAAAGAGATAGAGCCCATCAGATAGCCAAACAAAATAGATATTAATATAAACCACACTTTCATGGCACTATATCCTCCAGTTTAGATATCCCCACTACCTTATCCAGCCTTACCAAAACTTTCCGGCGATTTACCACCACCCCGTTTAAACGGGAGGTTCGGAGATACTCTTCCCGGGTGGAGAGGGTATCGGTAATATCGTGAGCATCTGCCTCCTCCAGAACCAAGAAATCTACCTCTATACTGCTTAATCTACCTATGTATATCCACCGGCTATCTGTATCTATTACTACCACCTCTCCTATCCAATCTTTCAGTTGCTCAGGCATTTGTTCATCTCCGGTAATATTATCTCTGCTTTACCCTCCAGATAATAATCTACCAGAGGAGTGTAGAAAGTGGGAGAGGGATTAATCTCTATCAGCACACTACCCCTTCTTGCTTTTAAAGGTAAAGAGCGAGCAGGTTCTACCATGCCGGAAGTACCCAAAAGGAGGATAACTTCTGAAGAGAGCATCTCCTCTTCCGCCTTTTTAAAATCTTCCCAGGGAAGGGATTCTCCAAAAAAGACTACATGAATACGGTACTTTCCTCCGCATTCACAGGAAGGAGAAAGACGTCTATACACCTCCATCAGGCTATGCCGGGTACCTTCTCTCAGGATATTTACAATCTCTTCCAGGTCCTCTTCCTTCAACTTCCTCCTCTTAAGACACTTACCACATCTCAGGGTATAGATGTTACCGTGAAGTTCTATAACCTGCTGACTGCCTGCTTTCTGGTGGAGATTATCAATGTTCTGAGTGATTACTGAAGAGATAATTCCTCTCTTTTCCCAATCTGCCAGCACCAGATGGGTAGGATTGGGTAAGGCTTTTAGAATACTCTCCACAATTTCTCTAAAAAAGGAAGCCAGAGAAGAGGGGCGAAGGAGAAAGGTAAGAATTATGCCAGGGAGAGAAGCGTAGAAAAAAGGGTTATATTTTTCCCATATCCCTTCCCCACCCCGAAAGGCAGGTATTCCGCTGGCTTGGGAAATCCCTGCTCCCGTAAAGGCTACGGTTTTTCTGCTGGACAGTATCCTTCTGGCTATCTCCTCCAGCATTCACTCCTCTTCTTCCCGGGTGGTAAGTCGGAGGAAGATATCTTCCAGGCTCATCTCCACAGGACGGAATTCCAGTATAACTGCCTTTCCATTTACCACGGTGTGATATATATCTTCTCGCATATCTTTGTCTGGAGTAGTGTCTATCTTTAATTCTACTATCTCACCCCTCTTGGTTGCAGAGACTCCTTTTATTCCTGCAAGATTCTCCAGTTCTTTGATAAGGTTCTCAGAGGCTTTTTTCAATTTCAGATGAAACCTTAAGGATTTAGTTACCCTGCGAGAGAGACCTTCCGGAGTATCTTCTGCTTTTATTTCTCCTTGGTCAATTATCACCACCCGGTCACATACTGCCTCCACCTCAGGAAGGATATGGCTGGAAAGGAAAACCGTCCTTTCTCCCTTAAGATTTCGTATAAGTTCTCGAATTTCTCTTATTTGCTTAGGGTCCAGTCCCAGCGTAGGTTCATCAAGGATGAGAACTTCTGGGTCATTAATCAGAGCAGATGCCAGCCCTGTTCTCTGCTGATAACCACGGGAAATATGAGAAATTAGACGATGACTTACGGAAGAGATTCCTGTCTTTTCCATTACCTCTTCAATTCTTCTTTTTCTTACTTCCTTAGGAACTCCTTTTATCTCTGCTACAAAAGAAAGGAAACTTTTCACCGTCATCTCTCCATAAAGAGGAGGATTTTCCGGAAGGTATCCTATCCTTTTCTTTACTTCCAGAGGGTTCTGGAAGATATCATAGTTACAAACTTTAACCTCTCCTTCTGTGGGAGTGAGGTATCCGGTGATAATTCTCATAGTGGTGGTTTTACCCGCCGCATTAGGACCTAAGAAACCTAAGATTTCTCCTTTCTTAACGGTAAAACTTATTCCTTTAAGAGCAGGGAAATCTCCATAGAATTTCACCAGGTTCTTTACCCGGATCATTTTTTACCCAGTTTTTCTATGGAAGTATTGGGTCCAATCAGAACTAAAGTATCTCCCTCTCCCAGAACATATTCCGGAGGAGGGACATTGTCTATCTCTCCCCCTTTCTTCATAATGGCTACCACGTTTATACCAAATCTTCTCCTTAAGTCCAACTCACTCAGTTTCTTTCCGTGAAATTCGGGAGGAACTTTGAGTTGAGCAATGGAGTAACCTTCGGATAGAGGGATGGAATTGACTACCGTAGGATAGAGAAGATTTTGTGCCAGTCTCTTTCCCATCTCATCATCAGGAAAGACCACCCCATCCACTCCTACCCTGCGAAGTATCTCCCCCCGGATGGCAGTATTGGTGCGTGCGATAACTTCTTTCACGCCAATCTCTTTCAAAGTTACTGCTGTGAGTAAAGCAGCCTCAAAATCCTCCCCCATGCATACCACGGCTACCTCTACATTATCTATTCCCTGAGCTTTAAGAGCCTCTACATCTGTAGAATCAAGAGTTACAGCCAAGGAAACTCTATCCTTTATTTCCTCAATTTTGGCAGGGTCCTTATCAATGGCTATGACTTCTGCCCCTTTCTCCGCCAGAGTTACCGCTACCTGATAGCCAAACCTCCCCAACCCAATTACCGCTATTCTTTTCATACCCCACTCCTTTACAACCAGTTAATTTTGCCATATTATACCATTTATCTAATAAGGTCATGGAGAAAATCTGGATTAAAGGAGGAAAGAGATTACAGGGGGAGGTAAAGATCTCAGGGGCTAAGAATGCCTGTTTGCCCATTATGGCAGCTACTCTAATACATCCAGGAATATATGAGATTGAAAGAGTTCCCCATCTGAGAGATGTTACCACTATGTCCCGGTTACTTACTGTCTTGGGGGCAAGAGTGGAGAGAAAAAATGAGACCCTCTACATAGATACCCGAAGAGTGGATAAATGGGTGGCTCCCTACGAGATAGTAAGCACTATGCGTGCTTCTGTATGTGTTCTGGGACCTCTTCTGGCCAGATTTGGGAAGGCTAAAGTATCTTACCCGGGAGGGTGTGTAATAGGAACCCGTCCCATTGACCTGCATCTTAAGGGTTTAAGAATCTTGGGAGCCAAAATAAAGATGGAAAATGGTTATGTAGTGGCAGAGGGTAATCTAAGAGGTTCTTCCATGTACTTAGCTGGAGCTATGGGACCTACAGTGCTGGGGACGGCCAATATTATGATGGCAGCAGTGGGAGCGGAAGGAGAGACGGTTATAGAAGGAGCAGCCTGTGAACCGGAGATAGTAGACTTGGGTAATTTCCTCAAGCAGATGGGAGCGGAGATTGAAGGATTGGGAAGTCCCAGAATAAGGATTAAAGGTAGAAGAAACCTGAAAGAGACAAAATACCGGATAATCCCTGACCGCATAGAGGCAGGAACTTATCTCTTAGCAGGGTTGATAACCAAAGGGGAAGTAAGGGTAAAAGGGATTATTCCCCATCATCTTTCTTCCTTTATGGATAGGATACAGGCTTGCGGGGTAAGTATTAAAAAAGGAGAAGACTGGATTTCCTGTAGGGTAGAAGGGGAACTTCATCCGGTGGAGATTACCACTCTACCCTATCCTGGCTTCCCTACGGATCTACAGGCTCAGATGATGGCTTTCCTTACTACTGTTCCGGGGATCAGTATCATTCAGGAGAGAGTCTTTCCGGATAGATTTATGCATGTGGCTGAACTCCTACGGATGGGAGCAGAAATCCGTAGGGAAGGACCCCGAGCCTTCATTATGGGGCCTTCTGAACTTAAAGGAGCACCGGTGATGGCTTCGGATTTAAGGGCTTCGGCCGCTCTTATAATTGCGGGATTGGCAGCCAGGGGGGAGACTGTGGTTAATCGAGTCTATCATATAGATAGAGGTTATGAGAGGATTGAAGAGAAATTCTCCTCTCTGGGAGCAGAGATAAGGAGAGTAAGATGAAAGTGATAAAAGAATGCCCAAGAATTAAAAAAGGAGAAAGATGGAGAAAGGAAATTCTAAGAGAGGTAGAAAGAATAGTGGAGAGAGTGAGAAGAGAGGGAGAGAAGGCACTTAGAGACTTCACCTATAAGTTTGATGGGATAGAGATAAAAAATTTTCGGGTAGAAGAGAAAGAAATGGAAAGAGCAAGGGAAAGAGTGAAGAAAGAAGAAGTGCAAGCCTTAGAGGAAGTTATAGAGAGAATCAAAAGTTTTGCGGAGAACCAGAAGAAAAGTTTAAAAAACTGGGAGAGCGGTAATGTCATTAAAGTAGGAGAAAGATGGGTCCCTCTTCAACGAGTGGGTATTTATGTACCCGGTGGAAGATCTCCCTTGGTCTCCACTCTTCTAATGGCAGGAGTACCGGCCAGAGTAGCAGGGGTGAAGGAATTGGTAGTAGCTACTCCTCCTTCCCAAGACGGAGGGATAGATTCTCGCCTCCTCTATGCCTGCCTTCGCCTGAATATCCGAGAAGTGTATCGAATAGGAGGAGCACAGGCCATTGCCGCCCTAGCTTTAGGTACAGAGAACATATCTCCGGTGGAAAAGATTGTGGGACCGGGGAATATTTATGTGACTCTGGCCAAGAAAATTCTCTACGGAGAGGTGGGAATTGACATGCTGGCGGGTCCTTCGGAGGCAGTGATAATTGCAGATGAGGGGATGAATCCTGAATTTATAGTGCTGGACCTTCTCTCTCAGATAGAACATGGGGAAGGAGGTATGTTCCTTTTCCTTACCCACTCATATACTCTGGCTCAGGAAGTTCTGGCCAGATTAAAAGAGGAGATAGGAGAGAGAAGAGAGTTAAGGGAAGCCTGGGAGAAGAATGGAGGGATTTATGTCTTTCCTACCATAGAGGAGGCAATTGAATTTTCTAATTCTCTGGCTCCCGAACATTTAGTATTAGGAGTAAGTAATCCTGGGGACTTCTTAGATAAGGTAAGAACTTCGGGGACCCTTCTTTTAGGTTATTACTCTCCCATATCCTTAGGAGATTTCTATGCTGGACCTAACCATATTCTACCTACAGGAGGGGCGGGGATTTTTTCCTCTTCTCTGAGTGTAAGAGATTTTATGAGATGTATAAATCTCATTCAGGCTCAAAAAGAAGGATTGGAAAAGGCTTATCCCTTTATCCTCACCTTTTCCCGCATAGAAGGGCTCCCTCTCCATGCTAAGGAGGTAGAGGTGAGAATTAAGGAGGAAAAAAGATGAGAGTTATAGGAGTAATAATTGCAGGAGGAAAGGGAGAGAGATTCTGGCCCCTTTCCCGCATTGCCCATCCCAAACAAATGCTGTGTATAGGTACAGAAAAACCTCTATTACAGAAAACTGTAGAAAGGATCGAGAGTTGGATAGGTGGGGAGAGAATAATAGTGGTAACTTCCCTTTCTCTCCTCCAGCCGGTAAGGGAACTGCTTCCCCAGATTCCTTCAGAAAACATCCTGGGGGAGCCGGAAGGTAAGAATACTGCTCCTGCTATATGCTGGGCAGCTACTATTATAGAGAAGAGGTGGAAAGAGGGAGTAATGGTAGTTCTCCCTTCTGACCACCTGATAAGGGAGGAGGAGAAATTCCTGCAAGTCTTAAAGAAGGGAGTCCAGATAGCCAGAACAGGAGACTTCCTTCTCACTATTGGGATTAAACCCGACCGGCCGGAGACCGGATATGGGTATATCGAGAAGGGCAAATTATGGGAACCTGGAGTGTGGAGGGTTAAGAGATTCAGGGAGAAGCCCGACCTTCCCACAGCCAGAAAATTTCTGGAAAGTGGTAATTTCTTCTGGAATAGTGGAATGTTTATATGGAGAAACTCGGTAATCTTAAGGGAAATCTCCCGTTACCTTCCTGAGGTAAGGGAAGGTTTCCAGGAGTGGGCAAGGGGAGGGAAATCTATCCAGGATGTATATAAAAAACTTCCCAATATTTCCATTGATTACGGGGTGATGGAAAAAACTAAGGAGATTCTGGTATTGGAAGGTAAATTCTTCTGGGATGATGTTGGGCAGTGGACCTCCTTAGAGAGAATCAGCGTAAGAGATGAGAAAGGAAATGTTATAAAGGGGAAATATACTGGGATAGAGGTGGAAAACTCCATAATAGTTAATGAGGTGGAAGGGAAACTTATAACTGCTATAGGAGTTAAAGACCTGGTTATTGTAGACACTCCGGATGCCCTTCTGGTATCCTCAAAGGAGGGGCTCTCTGAGATCAAAAGGCTTCTATCTCAAATAAGAGAGAAGAGAGAATGGAAGAAGTATCTGTGAAGTGGGAAGATTTTCTCCCTCTGATTAAGAGTGCTTTAGAAGAGGATATTGGGGAAGGTGATGTAACCACTTCTCTTCTCTTTCCGGAACCTTTTCCTGCAAAGGCTTCTATCCTCAGCCATGAGGAGGGAGTTATTGCAGGCTTGGAATTGGCAAAACTAACCTTCTGGTTTCTGGATAAGGGGATAAAATTTATCCAGGAGAAGAAAGATGGAGAGATAGTAAGAAAAGAGGAAGAGATTCTTCAACTTACCGGAGACGGTAGAAAAATTCTAATGGGAGAGAGAACCGCTCTTAACTTTCTGGCTAAACTTTCCGGTATAGCCACCCTTACTCATGAGTTTGTGAAGAAGACCTCTTCCTATGGAGTTAAGATCCTGGATACCCGAAAGACTACACCTGGATGGAGAATTCTGGAAAAATACGCGGTGAAGATGGGAGGAGGAGAGAACCACAGGAAAGGCTTGTATGACGGAATACTTATCAAGGATAATCATATTGCTCTCTGGGAAGGGGAGAGGAAAAAGGCTATTCGGGAAATCCTCCAGAGAATAAAAGAGAGGGGAGGGAGGATAGAGATTGAGGTAAAAGACCCCTTGGAGGCAGAATTGGCTGCTCAGGAGGGAGCGGATATCATAATGCTGGATAATATGGAGGTGGAGGAGATCAGAGAGGCAGTGAGGAAAATAAGAGCCATCCGAGAGAAAATTATCATTGAAGCCTCCGGAGGGATTAATCTGGACAAGGTGGAGGAAATCGCTTCTACCGGAGTGGACTGGATATCTATAGGAGAACTCACTCACTCCGCTCCTTCTCTGGATATATCTCTTGACCTTTATCCCTATGAATCTGGATGAATCTTTTCTTTCCGGAGAATTAAAGAAAATCTGGAAGGGAAACCTTTACCTTTACCGGGAGTTGGACTCTACCCAGATAGTGGCTAAGGAATTAGCAGAGAAGGGAGAAGAGGAAGGTTCGGTAGTTTTGGCAGAGAGGCAGAATCAGGGAAGAGGGAGAGGGAAGAATCGATGGTATTCACCTCCGGGAGGACTTTACTTTACCCTTATCCTGAGACCTCCTATAGAAAGAAGAAAAATAAATCGCCTTTCCTTTGTTTTTTCTCTCTCGGTAGCGGAAAAAATTTACGAATTTACCCGTATATTACCTCAGATAAAGTGGCCCAATGATATCCTTATAAATCGTCGAAAAGTCTGCGGGATGCTTATAGAAGCCAAAGGGAAAGAAAAAATTTCTTATGTATTGGCGGGAATAGGAGTAAATGTAAACTCAGAAAGGGAAGATTTCCCTCCTCCTTTGAGAGAAACACTCACCACTTTAAAAGAAGAGACCACACAACCTTTAGATTTAGAGAATTTCTTCCTCCAGTTACTTAAAACAATCCACACCCATTATGAAGAGTTGAAAGCGGGTTTCTTTTCGGATATACTTGGCAAATGGCAGAGATTCTCTTTGCCTTCAGGAGAAAGGATAGAATTTACCTCTTCCCAGGGAAAAATTAAAGGGATCCTCTGGGGTGTAGACGAAGAAGGATATCTTCATCTTCGTACCCAAGATGGGAAAATTATAACTGTAAGAGAGGGAGAGGTAGTATGGCTACCTTAATAGCCCTGGATATAGGTAATACTCTGATCCATATCGGGATTTTTGAGGGAAAGAAGTTGATAAAAGATTTCCTCTTCTCCACCCGAAAAGAGGCTACGGTTTACGACTATGGCTCTCTTCTGGATACTTCTCTCTCCCCTTTCTTAAAAAATGTGGAAGGAATGATAATCTCCTCAGTGGTTCCTCCCTTAACTCCCAGATTTCTGGAATGGGGAAGAGGGAAACTGGCTACAGAGCCTATGGTAGTAAGAACCTCTCTGGATACAGGGATAAAAATCCTTTACCAGAAACCTGAGGAAATGGGAGCGGATAGAATTGCCAATGCTGTGGCAGGATATTATTTATACGGTGGTCCAGTTATAATCCTGGATTTTGGAACTGCCTTCACCATTGATGTGGTTTCCTCCAGAGGAGAATATCTGGGAGGATGTATATGCCCCGGAATATCTCTCTCCTTAAATGCTCTTACAGAAAAGGCTGCTCTCCTCACCCCAGTGAGTTTAACTCTGCCTACTCCTTTAGTGGGTAAGACTACTGGAGATAGTATCCGTTCAGGGGTGCTTCATGGTTTCGCTTCTTTAGCAGAAAGAATGGTGGAGAAAATCTCTAAGGAATTAAGGTATAAGGAACCCCGGGTAATAATAACGGGAGGAGAGGGGAAGTGGATGGATAGGGTTACCTCCTTAGAGCATATTTTTGATCCTTATTTAACCCTACGGGGATTACAGATAATTTATGAGAGAAATAAAGGAGGAAGAAAATGACCGAATGGTTAGGGAGAAACCGAACAGCCCGTAGATGTTATGGTTTTGACGAGGTCTCTCTTGTCCCTGGAAGAGTAAGTATCAATCCTAATGAGGTGGATACCTCTTTTCAATTAAAGGATTACAGATTCCCTATCCCTATCATTGCTGCGGCTATGGATGGAGTAGTTGACCCTCGGTTTTCTGTGGAGATGGGGAAACTGGGAGGACTGGCTATACTCAATCTGGAAGGTATTTACACCAGATATGAAAATCCCTACGAGGTTATCGATAAGATTGTGAAGGCTACCGATGAAGAGGCTACCCGTTTAGTGCAGGAGATATATCTGGAACCTATTAAAGAAGAGTTAATTTACCGGAGGATTAAAGAGATAAAGGATAAAGGCGTAACCTGTGTAGTCTCCAGTATTCCTCAGAGAGCGGAAAATTTTGGCAGGATTGCTCAGGAGGCAGGAGCAGATATATTTGTGGTACAGGCTACAGTAATCACTGTGGAACATATATCCAGCGAATACGCTTCCGTAGACCTGGCAAAATTCTGTAAAGAGATGAAGATACCGGTTATTCTGGGAAACTGCGTAACTTATGAAGTGGCTTTAGATCTTATGGAAGCAGGGGCAGATGCTATCCTTGTGGGGATAGGACCAGGAGCAGCCTGTACCACTCGGGCAGTTCTGGGGATAGGGGTGCCTCAGGTTAGTGCCACTATAGATGTGTCTTCCGCCCGAGACTATTTTTATCACAAGACAGGCAAGTATGTTCCTGTAATTACCGATGGAGGAATGCGAAGGGGAGGTGATATATGCAAAGCCATTGCCTGTGGAGCGGATGCAGTAATTATAGGCTCTGCCTTAGCCAGAGCCAAAGAGGCTCCTGGTAGGGGTTACCACTGGGGAATGGCTACCCCTCATCCTTATCTACCTCGAGGAACAAGAATTTATGTGGGGACCACGGGGACTCTTAAAGAAATACTCTTTGGACCTGCTCGAACAGATGATGGTTCTCAAAATCTGGTAGGGGCTTTACAAACATCTATGGGCAATCTGGGTGCAAAAACTATAAAAGATATGCATAGCGTAGAGATTATCATTGCTCCCTCCATCCAAACAGAAGGGAAAATTTTTCAGGCTGTCCAGAGGGTAGGAATGGGGAAGTAGGGAAATTCTCCTTCTATGCACAGAAATTTTTTAGCCTCGCAGTTCTTCCCTAAAGATATTAAAGGTCAGTCATTAAGAGAAGATTTTGCCCAACTCTTTAGAACGCTGTGAGGCTTTCTTTATAGCCTCTTTCAGTATTTCTTTCCA
The DNA here is from genome assembly GCA_964606225.1 of uncultured bacterium. Taxonomy (GTDB): domain Bacteria; phylum CAIJMQ01; class CAIJMQ01; order JAADFP01; family CAZSGC01; genus CAZSGC01. Next base: position 14,875 of record CAZSGC010000005.1, read on the forward strand.
CCTTTTTTCTTTAAGAAAAGAGAGGGCTCTCTCCGTAGTTCCCCCTGGGGAGGTAACCTTTAACCGAAGAGAGCGAGGCGATTCTTTCTCCTGAGAAAGAAGTTTAAGGGCACCTTCAACCAGTAAAGGAGATAACTTTTCCACCCAGGAGAGGGGTAAACCCATCTCTTTGCCTGATTCTATTAAAGACTCCAAGAAATAGAAAACATACGCAGGGCCTGAACCGAAGAGAGCGGTTACCCCATCCATAAGTTCTTCCCCAACCTGAAAAACCTCTCCAACGGAAGAGAAGATTTTCTTAGTTTCCTCCAGGTGCCTCTCCCTTGCATATTTCCCACCAGAGATAGCACATATCCCTTTCTTTACCTTCAGAGGGAGGTTAGGCATAATCCGAACCACAGGAATTTTTTTCCCTATTCTCTTTTCCAGGTAAGAGGTAGATATTCCAGCAGCGATACTTATAAGAAGAATTTCTCCTTTAAGCGTCTCTCTTATTTCTGTCACCACTTCTTCCATATCCTGAGGCTTCACGGCAAGAAGAACTCTCTGTGAGTTTCCCGCCACCTGTAGATTATCAGGAGTCACTTCTACCTTATACTTTTCTTTTAAGTATTTTCTTCTCTTCTCTTTTTTATCACTCACTAAAACCTTGGAGGGAAGAAAAAGACTGGAGTTCAGGACTCCTTTGAGAATGGCCTCCCCCATATTCCCGCATCCTATTATCCCCAAAGAGTAAACTTTTTCAGGCATTTTCTTTTATCTCTCTTAATAAATAAGGATTATCAGAGGCAATTCCATCCACTCCCAGTTTCACCAAATTATCCATATCCTCCCGCCTATTGACCGTCCAAGCCAGCACCTTTATCCCCTTACTTTTTGCCTTCCGTATTACTCTTTGAGTGATCTGCGGATAGTGTATACCCAGAAGATAAAGCCCCATTCTCTCTGCAAGTCCCAGATTAAAATATACATCCTCCGAACAGAGCAATCCCCTTTTAAGGGAAGGAGGAATTTCTCTAAGCAGATGAGAGTGAAAACTTACCAGTATAATCTCCTCATTCTTAAAATTGGATATCTCTTTCAAGCAAGGCTGGAGTGCTTCCTCTACCTTTAACTCTATTATCAATCCACACTTTCCCTTTACCAATTCCAGAACTTCTCCTAAGGTAGGAATTCCTTCCCCCTTTCCCACATCCAGTTTTTTAAGTTCTTCAAGCATCAAATTTTTCACCAGGGCTTTCTTCCCTCCTATTCTTTCCAGGGTTTGGTCATGGAACACTACCGGAAAACCATCTCGGGAAACCCTCACATCGCACTCTACATAATCTACCCCCAAATCTATGGCTCTCTGGAAAGAGCGAAGAGTATTCTCTGGCTCTAAGACACTGGCTCCCCGGTGTCCTACCGTGAAAATTCCTCCCATTTTAAAGACTATTCCCCTATCACCAGTATATCTGGTCTGACCCACACCTTACCTTTATACTCTACCTTTACCTTGGGCCAGGAAGGAGTAGAAGTGATTATCATGGGAGACTCAGGGAAAGCAATTATGGTATCCTCGGATTTAGTCCCGGTGATGGAAGGGTTCCAGGCAAAAGCCTGCTGAGGCAGGACTTTTCTTTTCTCCTGGCGGGTAGCCAGGAAATCTCGGGTCTGGTATCCTATGGGTCCTCCCTGATGGTGTAACTTCCACTCCTCAGGAAAACCTCTCTCCTTATAAGCCCGGATACCCTCCAGAAGAATATCTCCTATAACTTTTCCCGGAAGGGTATTGGCAATAAGTACTGTATCCACGTAAGTTACTGCCTGGTGTTTATTTCTTAACTCTGGAGAAGGTTTCTTTAAAGAAACCAGACGTGTAAGAGCCACTACTAACCCACCTCTTCTGGCACATACCACCCCCATAAGATACTGAAATAGTTTCTTATCCGTAAATAAAGGGTGTCTAAATTTTTCGATCCTCTCATCTACCGCTACCAGGATAACTTCAGGAATTATATTCTTGCTTAAAAGACTTTCTGCCAGTCTCCCCGCTACTTCCTTTTCTTTAATCCCCTCCCTCACCCCTTTTAACACCCCCTCCACACATTCTGCGCTTTCTCTACCCAGAAGGTAGTATCTCTCTATTTCCTCAGGAGTGAGAGAATATCTCAATTCCTTGATTTTTTCTTCTACATTTATGGTGCCCGGGAAAGGAGTATCTGCACCTATTTTCTTCCCTTTTATATAGGAGGAAATTTCCTCATAGAGGTCCCTTTCCCAGGGGATTTCTTTGATCTCAATGGGTAAGTCTCCTATCTCTTCCTCTCGTAGCCTGGGAGCCTCTATGTTAGTGGTGAAGAGAGTGGTGGAATCTTTTTCTATCAGGAGAGGGGAAACCCCTTTCTCAGAAGCCAGTATTAGGAAGTTATCCTTTCCACAGGTATACCAGGAAAAATTTCGGTGTTGAAAAAGGAGGACTCCTTCCAGACCTTCTTTCTCCAGAAAAGTTCTAACTCTTTTCCTTTTTTCCTCAAATTCTTTCCACATATTCATCCCCCCTTAAGTTTAACAGGTTCTTTCTAACTTCTCCCACTAAATAAAGGGAACCCGTTACCAGAACTAAAAAGTCCTTTTCTGCTTTAGCAGAATGGAGTGCCTCTTCCACTCTGAGAAAGGGATAAATTTTCCCTCTCCATTTTTTGCTCTCCTCAAAGAGCACCTGGGGAGAAACAGCCCTTCTGCTGGAGGGCTGAGTAAGAAAAATTTTCTCTGCCCGAGGGAAAAGGAGGGACATAATTTTCTTTCTATCTTTGTCCTGAAGAACTCCAAAGATAAGCAGTATTTTTTCCCCTCTTTTCTTCCACTTGTCCATCTCCTTACTAAGATAATATGCTCCCATAGGATTATGGGCTCCATCCAGTATAAAAGGAGGATTTCCTGGAATCTTCTCCATTCTGCCTGGCCATTCGGTTAACTCTATTCCCTTTCTCACACTTTCTTCTCTTATTTGAGGAAAATTTTTCCTGAGGACTTCAGAGGCGCTTACGGCCAGAGTGGAGTTCTTGACCTGCCATTCTCCTAAAAGTTTCGTCTTTAACCCCTTATATTCTCCCTGTATCCCTTTAATGTAAAGGAGTTGGTGGCCTTCTCTCTCTTCTGACCTTCCCCAGAAATCCTTTTTCCAGTAATAAAGAGGGACCTTTTTCTCCCCGCAAATCTCCTTAAGTACCTGTAAAGATTTACCTTCACAGGTAGTTAAAAGGGGAACAAAAGGTCTTAAGGTCCCCGCTTTCTCCTTAGTAATAGTAGGAATATCCTTACCCAGATATGCAGTATGCTCCTTACTCACGTTAGTAATCAGGGTAAGAGAGGGATGACTTATGTTTGTAGCATCCAATCTTCCCCCCATCCCTACCTCCATTACTGCCACATCTACCTCTTCCTGGAAAAAATATCGAAAGGCAAGAGCGGTTAGGACCTCAAAAAAGGTAGGGAATCCATTCTCCTTCTCAAAAATCCGAGGGAGAGAAAAGGAAAGTTCTTCCGTCAACCCTTGAAAATCTCTTTTAGGAATAAATCTTCTCCTTCCTTTCTCTACCAGGCATACCCTTTCCCTAAGGGTTACCAGATGGGGTGAGGTGTAAAGCCCTACCTTTAGACCTGCACAGGAGAGTATGTGGGAAAGGTAAGAGGCTACCGAACCTTTTCCATTGGTGCCGGCTATCAAGACTACCCGCAGAGACCAGTGAGGGTTACCAAAGAAGTTAAGCAATTTTTTTATATTTTCCAAGCCAAACTTGATGCCTCTACCTTCCAGACTATAGAACCATTTTATGGCTTGGGAGTATTCCATCGCCATTTTCCCTTTCCTTGGAGACTGCCTTTTTTAAGTTCTGCCTGGAAAGAATAGAGGGAAACACTCCCCTTTTCGAATGCAATGGTAAGATGAAGATTTTTAAGCAATTCATCTTTCCAAGGGAAAAATTTCACCTCTCCTTTTTTTATCCCTATGGAAGCATTTCCCTGTATCTTTACCTCTATCTCTCCCCCGGTAGGAAAAGGTAGACGCTCTGGAAAGGAGGAAGGAAAAAGTTCTTTAATCCTTTCCCCTTCTACCTGAGGAAGTCGGATATCTACAGTGTAGTCATAAGGAACACGTAACTTACCTTCTCCTTTAAGGAAGAAAACCATCTCCTCCCACTTACCTTCTAATTTCTCTGTCTTCCATCCCTCAGGGGTAATTTCCCCCTCCCCTTTTATTTCTTTAAGTAGAATGTTATAGGGAGTAAGGGTAAAGGAACATCCTTCTACCTTTACCTTCCCCTCCCAGAGAGTGTTGTTTCCTTCTCTTTTAAGGACAAAATTTAAGTCCACCTTACCAGAGTGAGGAAGAATATAGGAAGGGAAGGGGATATCAGTTAAAGAAATATCTCTCCACTCCACCTTTACACTCCACTGGGAGAAGAGGGAAAAGGGAAAAAGGAGAAAAAAGAAAATCAGCCCAAAGTTCTTCAATATCTAACCTGCAGTAGGCTATACCCCTTTTACCAGAGCCGCCCCTGCCACCTTAAATCTTAACTTCCCTCTCTTTACAATGACCTCTATTCTGCTTCCAGGGGGGATATCCCTTTTCAATAAAAGTTCTGCCAGAGGGTCTTCAATATATCTCTGGATGGCTCTCTTAAGGGGTCGTGCCCCGTAAACCGGGTCATACCCTTTCTTGATAAGAAAATCTTTGGCTCCAGAGGTTAACTTTAAATCTATAGAATGGGATTTCAGCCGGATACGGACTTCTTTCAACATAAGGTCCACGATTTTCTTCAGGCTCTCCCTGGTCAAAGGTTTAAATACCACTATTTCATCGATACGATTCAAAAACTCAGGACGGAAGGATTTCTTTAATTCTTCCAGAAGTTTTTGTTTCATATCTTCGTAAGATAAGGTTTTTTCCTCCACAACTTTAAATCCAATACTGCCTCCTTTACGGATAAATTGTGCCCCTATGTTAGAGGTCATTATCAGCACCACGTTTCGGAAATCCACCGTATGATTGAGAGAATCCGTGAGTCTCCCATCATCCATTACCTGGAGGAGAATATTGAAAACATCTGGATGAGCTTTCTCTATCTCATCAAAAAGGACCACCGAGTAAGGGCGCCTTCTCACCCTCTCAGTAAGTTCTCCTCCCTCCTCATATCCCACATATCCGGGAGGAGCACCTACTAAGCGGGAAACAGAAAATTTTTCCATAAATTCAGACATATCCAGTCTTATGAGGGCATCTTCATGCCCAAAGAGAAACTCTGCCAGAGCCTTAGCCAGTTCCGTCTTCCCTACACCGGTAGGACCTAAGAAGAGGAAACATCCGATGGGTCTTCGGGGATCCTTAAGCCCGGAGCGAGACCTTCTCACCGCCCGGGAGAGCACCTGAACCGCCTCCTCCTGCCCCACCACCCTCTGACTTAATTCCTTCTCCATCCTCAACAGTTTGGTAGTCTCGTCTTCCTCCAGGCGGGAGAGAGGTATCCCGGTCCATTTGGAGACCACCTCTGCTATATCCTCACCTGTAACTTCCACCCTCTCCATTTCTCTTATCTTCTCCATAAGTTCTTTCTCCCGGTCTCTCATTTTGGCTGCCTTCTCAAAATCCTGCTGTCTTATAGCCTCATTCTTTGCCTCCTGAGTAGCCACCAGTTCTGCCTCCAGTTCAGGAGGAACTTCCCTCTCCTTTTTCTTAAAGAGTCTTGCTTTGGCTGAGGCTTCATCAATAAGGTCTATAGCTTTATCCGGAAGAAAACGGTCAGCGATGAATCTATCAGAGAGCCGGGCTGCTGACTGAATAGCCTCTTCAGTAATCTTCACTCCATGATACTTCTCATATCTTTCCTTTAACCCTCGCAGTATCTCCATAGTCTCTTCTACAGTGGGGGGATTTACCAGAATGGTCTGAAACCTTCTCTCCAAAGCAGCATCTTTTTCTATATATTTGCGGTACTCATCCAGAGTAGTAGCTCCTATACATTGAATTTCTCCCCGAGCCAGGGCAGGTTTTAAAATATTGGAAGCATCTATAGCTCCTTCTGCAGCTCCTGCCCCCACTAAAGTATGGATTTCATCGATGAAGATTATTATGTCTCCATCCTGTCTGATTTCGTTGAGCACTGCTTTGATCCTTTCCTCAAACTGTCCCCGATACTTTGTCCCTGCTACCAGAAGAGCCAGATCCAGAGCCACTATTCTTTTGTTTTTAAGAGACTCAGGAACATCTCCTTTAACTATCTTCTGGGCTAAACCTTCTACTATAGCAGTCTTACCTACTCCTGCATCTCCTATAAGGATAGGATTATTTTTCTTCCTTCGAGATAGGATCTGAATAAGCCTCTCTATCTCCTTCTCCCTTCCTATGATAGGATCAAGTTTCCCAGCCCCCGCCAGTTCTGTAATATCCGTTCCGAAGGTCTCCAGTGCAGGAGTACGGGACTTCTTTTGAGGAGTAGGGGAGTAGAACCTTCCCTGAAGATGTATAATTTCTTCCCTCAATCTCTGCGAATCCACCCCTAAACTGCTCAGGATATGGTAAGCATGGCTACCTCCCAGGGAGACAATCCCTAAGAGTATATGTTCTGTTCCCACGTAGTTGTGTCCCAGATGTTTAGCCTCCTCAATTGCAATCTCCACCACTTTCTTCCCAGAGGGAGAGAAGGAGACCTCTCCAAAATATAGAAGAGAGGAGGATTTAAGTAATTTCTCTTCCAGCCGTCTTCTTAGCTCCTCAGGTTGAATATGAAATCGGGTCAAAATTTTCATGGCCACTCCGCTACCTTCTCTGAGGATGGCTAATAGAAGATGTTCGGGTTCAATTTGAGAATTGCCCAGTTTCCGGGCTTCTTCCTTGGCTACGGATAAAATCCTTCTGGCTCTTTCCGTAAACCGGTTATACACTAAACCCTCCTTTGGGGAGAGGGTCCCTTATATCCATTTTACCAATCTAACCTTCTCTTGATTAAAGAGTATTTCCCGCAGGAGATTTGCTCTGATTATTTCACGTTCTAAAGGACTCAGTTCTTCTCCAAATCTTTTCTGGAGATGGGCAGGTTGAATCATTAACTGCAGTCTCTTAATCAATCTATCCTCCACTCCTTCTATTATACCAAAGATAGAACCCAACCACAAAATAGAGAGGTGATGAAGTGCCTCACCAGTAGAGATTTTACGAGCAGCCTTGAGGATAGCCATGCTTCTCATAAGAGAATCTTCCAGTTCTACCTTCCCTTCTTTTAATAACCATCCCCTCCTCTCCAACTCTATTCTTCTCAGATACTGGTATAATCTCATAAGGTTATCCACGATTTCCTCTTCCGTATAGCCTAAGGAAAATCGGTTAGAAATCTGAAAGAGGTTTCCCTGAAAATGACTACCTTCTCCCAGATAACCGCGAATTTCCCAACCTTTCTTGTAAAGTTCTGGGGCCACTTCTTTAATTTTCTCCCCTATAACCAAGGAAGGGAGGTGCATCATAAGGGAAGCCCTCAAGCCTGTACCTGCATTGGTAGGGCATGCATTTAAATAACCCCATCGCCGGGTAGCACTGAAGGGGAGATATTCCTCCAATTCTCTATCCAGCATTTTCAATTTTTCCAGCAGAGGCCTTCCCTCGGGGGAATTGCCGAAAACCTGAATTCTTAAGTGGTCCTCTTCATTTACCATAATTCCCAGTTTTTCCTCCGGGTCAGTAATAAGAAGACGAGGGTGGGAGAGGAGAGCAAACTCATAACTGATCAATCTCCTCTCAGCCAGAATTTTCCTCTCCAGAAGAGGCAATTCTTCCATATCCAGAATCCAAAGGTCAGGGAAGGATTTAAGAGAGGTAATGGCCTTGGTAACTTCTCCTTTTATCTCTCTTAACTGCTCAAAGGTTGCTTTCCAGACAAAAGGGAAACCCTGGATATTTCTTGCCAATCTCAAACGGAGACTGTAGAAAATATCTTTATCCATCTCTACCTTTAGCATCTTAATCTCTCCAGTTCATTTTTAATCTCCGCTGCCCTTTCGTAATCCTCTGCTCCCAGGGCTATCTTGAGTTTCCTCTTGAGTTCCTCCCTCTTCTTCCTTATCTCTAAGTGACGGGGCAATCTTCCCCGATGCCGGGTAGAGCCATGGAGTTTAAGAAGTAAACGTGAAAGGAGAGAACGGAAAGTAGTATAACAGAGAGGACAACCCAGAAGCCCCTTATCTCGAAATTGAGAAAATTTCAAACCACAACCTTTACAGACTTTATCCTCCTCCACAAGTAAGGGAAGAAATTGAGTAAGAGAATCCAGGAGTTTCTCTTCTAAACCTTCCTCAGCACATTTCTGACAGAGTTTAAGTACCAGACCTTTCCCTTTACCTCTTTTAATTTCGTATATAATCGTAGCCTCTCTCTTGCCACAGATTTCACACTTCATCAGTGTAGACAGGTTCTCCCTCTCTCATAGTAATCTCCCGGAAAGCCTTCCGGATTCTCTTAGTTATTGCCCCAGGCTTTCCATCTCCTATCCTTCTTCTATCCACCTTTACCACAGGAATTATCTCGGCAGCGGTCCCGGTAAGAAAACATTCCTGAGCATTGAAGAGTTGATAGCGAGAAAAAACCTCTTCCTTGAAAGGTATTCCCAGGTCTCTGGCAATCTCTATCACCACTTGCCGAGTTATTCCTTCCAGAATTCCAATATGAGTAGGAGGAGTAATCAGGGTGCCCCTGTCTACAATGAAGATATTATCCCCTGTAGCCTCCAGCACAAAACCTTCCTGATTTAGCATTATAGCTTCTATACAGCCAGAATTCTTCCCTTCTATCTTGGCTAAGATGTTATTGAGATAATTTAAGGATTTTACCTGAGGATTGAGAGCGGTAATAGGATTTCTTATAGTGGGGACAGTGACTACTTCCAATCCCTCCTCATAGAGTTTTTCTGGATAGAGAGTTATCTTATCCACAATTATAATCAAGTTAGGACGCAAGCATTTATCCGGATCCAGCCCCAGGTCCCCCACCCCTCGAGTAACCACTACCCGGATATAGGCATCTTTAAGATTATTCCGGCGTACTGCCTCCAGGATGGTTTCCTTCATTTCTTCTTTGCTCAAAGGTATGCGTAACATAATAAAATGCGCAGAGCGATAGAGTCTTTCTATATGTTCCTCCAGACGGAAAATTCTTCCATTATAAGTCCTTAGTCCCTCAAATACTCCATCTCCATAGAGAAGACCGTGGTCAAAGACAGAAACCTTGGCTTCCTCTACAGGAAGAAACTCACCATTTATGTATATCCAGTTACCCATCTCTCATGCTCCTCTCGATTTTTTCTATTTTCTTTAGCCTCCTTAAATGTCTACCTCCTTCACATTCAGTCTCCAGCCATATCTTTACTATCTTCTCCGCCTCCAAAGGCTTGAGAACTCTTCCTCCCAGGCATAAAACATTGGCATCATTATGGGTTCGGCTTAGTCTGGCCGTAACCTCATCCCAACAAACAGCCGCCCGAATTCCCCTACCCTTATTAGCCACAATACTCATCCCTATCCCTGTACCACAGAAGAGAATACCTCTCTCCAGATTCCCCTTTCTAATCTCCTCTATCACTTTCCAGGCATAATCAGGATAATCTACCGATTTCTCATCCTTACAACCAAAATCCTCTACTTGATAACCCCATTCTTTAAGTTTTCCTTTTATAAATTCTTTAAGTCTCCAACCTGCATGGTCACTGGCTAAACCTATAAGCATCTTCTAACTCCTCAATTAACTTTACCAAATTTTCCTTAATCTTGCTTAGGGTCTTAAGGTAAAAAGAGTAACCCTTACCTCGAGGGTCTTTTATATCTTCCCCAGTGGTAAAGGAGGTAAGTAAGAAAACTTTACCCTTTGCTTCCTTCCATTTTTCTAAAATCCAGTCCCGCTGAAAACTCTCCATAGTGAAAATCAGATCTTTCTCCTTAACCAATTCTTCAGTAAGCGGAACAGGATTATGGGATATATCTTTAATTCCTTCCTTCTGAAGAATCCTGTTCACCTCATAAGGAATCTTGCTTGCAGAGTAAGCGTGAATTCCCGCTGAACTGACTTCAAACTTACCCCGGGACATCTTTTCAAAGATTTTCTCCGCTATAAGACTTCTACAGGTATTTCCAGAGCAGACAAAGAGCACCTTTCTTATATTTAGTGCCTTTTTAATCTCTCCCACCTCTAAACTTCCCTCACGTAATATTTTAATCTCCTCTCCGGAGACATCTACCACCGTAGATTCTTTACCCAAGGGTTCCCTTCCATCTTTAAGGATAAGAGGAATTTTTCCCGCAAAGTATTCCTTTACCTCTTCATAAGTAACTGCACTCCTCTTACCGGTAAGGTTAGCACTCGTAGACCAGAGAGGGGATAGAAGACTAAGGATTTTTAAAGGTACAGGATGTTGAGGTATCCGGAAACCCACAGTTACCCAAGGAATCCCTGTGCCAGGTTTGGAGGAAAGAACCAGGGTAAGAGGTCCGGGCCAGAAACGATAAGCCAAAAGCCAGGCAGATAGGTGGATATGGGAAGAGAAACTTCTCATCTCCTCTGGAGAAGAGATAAATAAAGCCAAAGGTTTATTCTCAGGTCGACCCTTTAAGGCAAAGATTTTATCTAAGGAAGAGGAAGAGTAGAAGTATCCTACCAGACCATACACAGTCTCTGTGGGAAGAGCCACAATTTCCCCCTCCTTCAGCAATTTTACAGCCTTACGATACTCCTCCCTCATTGGGAATTTTCCTTTTCTGAAGATATGCAGTTATGAAGGGATCAATCTCCCCATCCAGAACCCTTCCAGGATTAGTATCTTCTATATCTGTACGATGGTCTTTCACCAGATTGTAAGGGTGAAGGATATAAGACCTGATCTGATTACCCCAACCCATCTCTTTCCTTTCTCCTTTAAGTTTTTTAATTTCTTCCTCCTTCTGGCGTCTATAATAGTCAAACAGGCGGGCTTTGAGTATCTTAAGGGCTTCCTCCTTATTGTGATGCTGAGACCTACCACTCTGAGACTGAGCCACTATACCGGTAGGAATATGGGTAATTCTCACTGCAGAATCGGTAACATTAACATGTTGCCCTCCTGGGCCAGAGGCGTGGAAAGTCTCAATCTTCAAATCTGACTCTTTTATCTCTACCCCTATCTCTTCTTCCATCTCTGGAAGGACCTCCACCATAGCAAAGGAAGTATGTCTCCTTCGGTTGGCATCAAAGGGAGAGATTCTTACCAAACGGTGAACTCCATGTTCAGACTTAAGATGCCCATAGGCATAGTCTCCTTCTATTGAAAGCACTGCATTCTTAATCCCTGCTTCCTCTCCGGGGAGGAGGTCCAGAATCTTGCCTTTAAAACCGTGTCTTTCTGCCCATCTAAGATACATTCTCATAAGCATCTCCACCCAGTCACAGGACTCAGTACCACCTGCACCCGCATGGATAAATAGAAGAGCGGAGTTCTTATCATAGGGTTCATTAAAGAGAAGTCGAAACTCCCAAGCCTCCACCTTTTTCTCTAAATTCTGGAACTCCTTCTCCCACTCTTTCTGGAGGGAAGGATCTTCCTCTATTAGAGGTCTCATCTCCTCCAAATCCTTAACTGCCTGAAAAAGATTCTCCCACTCCTCTACCTCTTTCTTGAGGGAAGACAACTCCCTCATTACCTTTGCTCCTTCTCTCCTGTCCTTCCATAGAGAAGGGTCTTGGGCTTGCTCCTGAAGTGCCTCAATCCTTTTTCTCTTTTCTCCCAGGTCAAAGATGCTCCTTTATCTTTAAAATCCTTCTCTTTAACTGAAGCAACTTTTCCATCTCCTACCTCCAAAAAATTTTAAAATCCTCCTTCATTAAAGTCAAACTCTACCAAAAGATGATAGATGAAGAAAAGAAAGGTTATAATAAGAAATGTTTATAATCTATCTTAACTCTGATTATTATAACCCTCTTACGGGAAACAAGGGCGCATCTGTGCATATGAGAGAGATAATACTTGCCTGGAGAAAACTTCATCACCAAGTGCTGGTGGTTACTACTTGTAAAGGGAGGAAAGATTTCCCCCAGGTAAGGGAGATAAGGCCGATAAGAAGTAAACTGCTGGGAGGAGACTTCTCCCGAATTCTTACCAACTTCAAAATTCTTTTTCTACTTTTGCTTCTGGAGAGAAGACCTTCCTTTATATATGAGCGTTATGAAATTTATGGATTTGCAGGAGTATTTCTGGCTCATATTCTCCAAATTCCCCATGTTCTGGAGGTAAATGCTCCTTTACTGGAGGGGCCTTCCCGTCGAGTTAAGTTTAAGAGACTGGCAGAAATAACAGAGAAAATTATCCTTAGACTCTCTTCCTTGATAATTATAACTACTCAGGAACTTAAGAAATACTTAGAAGGGAAGACCTCCCCAACGAAAATTAAGGTGGTGCCTGATGGTGTAGACCCTGAGAAGTTCTTTCCCCGAAGTAAAGATAAAGAATTGATGAAAATCTTAAACATAAGTAAAGAAGATAAGGTAGTGGGTTTTGTAGGGTCTCTTTCTCCTCGTCAGGGACTCTTCCAACTGCTGGAGGCTGTAAAAGATATGAGAGAGGAAATTAAGATACTCATAGTGGGAGAGGGAAGACTTAAAGAAAGAATTATGAGGAGAATCCAGGAATTGTCTCTCTCAAAAAAAGTGATTTTAACTGGGGAGATAGACCATGAAGAAATTCCCCGCTATCTATCCCTCATGGACATAGCCATCCTTCCAGATATCAGCGTATACTCTTCACCCGTTAAACTCTTTGAGTATATGGCTTGTGGAAAACCTATTATTGCTCCCCGTAAAGGACAGATAGCCAGAATCCTCACTCCGGGTAAAGAAGGGGTCTTGATAAATCCTGACCGAACAGAGGAGATAAGAGAAAGCATCCTTTACCTTTTGCAGAATCCAGAGATAGCCAGAGAAATGGGAGTGAAAGCCAGAGAGAAAGTTTTAAAGGATTACACCTGGCTCAAGCAGGGTAGAAAAGTTCTTAAGTGGGTAGAGGAATTAAAGGTATGAGAATTCTTCAAATTATAGGAGCAAAAGAGATAGGAGGGGGTTCTCAGGAGCATACCCGATTCTTAAGTAAAGGACTGATAGAGAGAGGTCATAAGGTGTGGATAATCTCCAGACCGGGTGAACTCTCTCTCCATTATAAGGAAGAGGGGATTCCTGCCATTAGTCTGGAACTGAGAGAAAGGAAAAAAGCGAAATATTTTATCCGATACTTTATCAGGGAAAACAGTATTGAAGTAGTTCACACTCATAATCGGGATGCAGACATTCCCGGTCTTCTGGCATCTAAGAACTTAAGAGGTGTTCTGAAGATCTCCACCATCCATGCTTTTCTCCATAGAGATAAGTTTGGAGAGCCCAAAATGAACTTCCCTCTATGGATTTACAATAGAATATTGAAGAAAATTCCAGATAAAATCATCACCGTTTCTGAAAGTCTCCACAGGCAACTGGTAGATGAGATAGGGATTAAGGAAGATAAGGTAGTAACCATAAGGAATGCCCTGGACTTCAGCAGGATAGGGATAACTAAGAATAGAGAGGATTTAAAGAAGTCCTTAGGAATTCTACCCACTCACACAGTAATTGGAGGAGTAGGACACCTCATCTATATCAAAGGTTATCATTACCTTGTAGAGGCAGCAGAGAGAGTGGTGGATAAGACTTCTAAGGTAAAGTTTATCCTTATCGGAGAGGGAAATCAGCGGAAGTATTTGGAGAAAATGGTGGAGGATAAAAATTTAGGAGAAAATTTTGTATTTGTGGGTAAAGTGAAGAATGTTTTTGATTATTATCAGATAATGGATATCTTTGTTCATCCTTCTCTCTCCGAAGGATTACCACGGGTAGTGATGGAGGCTATGTACTGCGGTCTTCCCGTTATAGCCACCTCGGTAGGGGGAACACCGGAAGTGGTAGAAGATGGTAGGACAGGGATCTTAATTCCTCCTAAGAACTCAGAGGCTCTTTCTCAAAGTATAATTTATCTTCTTCAAAACCCTCAAAAGGAAGATACTAGGCAGGCAGGCAAAAGAAAGGATAGAAAAGGAGTTTGGAGCAGAGAGAATGGTGGAGGAGACGGAAAGGCTTTATAAAGAATGTTTGAAATGAAGGGGAAGAAAATCCCTATCCTTTTTTATCATAAGATAGACTACCCTGATCCTCGTGCCAGAGTTAAAGGACTCTATGTTACCCCGGAAAATTTCTACCGACAGATGCGATATCTTAAATGGCGAAGGTTTAATACCATTACTGCTGCTGAATACATAGACTATCTGGAAAAGGGGGACCCCTTACCTCCTCGCCCTATACTCCTTACCTTTGATGATGGATACAGAGATAACTATCTCAATGCTTTTCCCATTCTGAAGAAATTTGGGTTTACTGCTACCATCTTCTTGGTGGTGGGAGATGTAGGGGAAAAAGTGCGGTGGGAAGATTCCGAGGAGCAGTTGGAAGCAGAGATTCTTACCTGGGAGGAGATAAAGGAAATGAAAGAATATGGAATTGATTTTCAGTCTCACACCCTTACCCATGCCCGACTTACCAAATTATCTCCAGAAAAAATAGAGGAGGAACTCTATCGTTCCCGTAAGATTCTGGAGGACAAACTCTCCTCCTCTGTAACCTCTCTGGCTTATCCCTATGGTTCCTTTAACGAGGAGATTAAAAAAATTGCCCAAAAGAGTGGATATAAAGGAGCCTTTACCACCCTACGAGGAGAAGGATTTGATCTCTACGGCATTAAAAGAATAGGAGTAAAGTACCACCATCGTTTATGGCGGTTCATACGTTTTGTAGAATGGAAGTATAAAAAAATCTAATTTTCTTCTCCCGTAAAGGGGAGATAAACCTTCCCCAGGGATTGGATAGCCTTCTTCCCCTCTTTAGACCTCAGATAATCTATAAGTTTCTTCAGGTCAGGGTCTAAAGGGTCTCTGGCAGCAATCCCATATACGAAAGGATAGTAAAACTTGCCTTTTCTTTGGAAACCTCTGCGTAAAAAGGGATAAAACTTAATCCCTTCTTCTTTATATTTCCGGTAACTCCTCCAGGTAAGAAGAACCCCCTCTATCTTCCCTTCCTGGAGATCCTCTATAGCCTTTTTTAATCTTTCCTCTTTAACCACTAATTGGAGGTGGGGAAACTCTTTGTAGAAAGAGGAAGCAAGTTTTTTAATTGCTTTACCCACCACCCTGCTGCCGGATAAGAAGAGAACTTCTTCTCCTGCCCCCAGGAGAGTAAAAGCATACCAGCATAAAACCACGCTTAAGAGAAGGATACACCTTATCTTTCTCATCTCTTAAAGAGATTTTAACAGAACTGACTTTTTCAATCCAGACTGAATCTGAAGCAAATTGTAAGGGGAGAAATTTTCTGATATACATTTAAAAATGAGCAAGATCAGAGTGTGGAGAATTCTCCCTTCCTTAGAGATGGGAGGGGTGGAGAGAACTCTTATATCCTTACTCCCTCGCCTTCAAGAAGAAGGAATAGAGGTGAAGGTCTGCTGTTTATATCGGAGAGGCGTTTTAGCAGAAGAGATGGAAAAAGTAGGTATTCCTGTTATCACCCTCGGAATGAGAGCAAGGATGGATGTGGATTTAAAATACCTCCTGGGTATACTTAGACTTGCTTACCTGCTGAAAAAAGAGAGAGTGGATATAGTCCATACCCATCTTTATAGAGCCAACACTCCAGGAAGGATGGCTGCTATCTTAGCAAAAGTTCCAGTAATAATTGCCAATGAGCACAATATAGATTCATGGAAGACCCCCTCCCAGATGAGGATGGATAGATTCCTTTCCCAGTTCACAGATAAAATAATCGCTGTTTCGAATGAGGTTAAAGAATTTTATGTAAATGAGGTGGGGATACCTGAGAATAAATTAGAGGTTATCTATAATGGTGTTGATTTAAAAAGATTTGAAAAGGATTTTGATAAAAAGAAAAAAAAGAAGGAGTTAGGTCTTCCCCTATCTTTGCCTCTTGTTGGCACCATTGGGAGGCTACAGCCTCAGAAAGACCACAAAACTTTCCTCAAAGCCTCTTCTTTAATTTTGAAGAAATTTCCTAAGGTACATTTCCTTATCGTTGGAGGTGGAAGTTTGAGAAGAGAACTTGAAGATTTCACAAAAAATTTGGAAATAGAAAAAAATGTGCATTTCTTAGGCGAAAGGAAAGATATAGAAGAGATTCTTCCTCTAATGGATATCTTTGTCCTTACTTCAAAAAGGGAAGGTTTCCCTATTACAGTCTTGGAGGCAATGGCTTGCGGTGTTCCGGTTGTGGCAACTTCAGTAGGTGGAACGCCAGAAATTATTGAAGATGGTAAAACTGGTTTTTTAATCCCGCCAGAAAATCCACATCTCCTCTCCGAAGCAATAATAAATTTATTGAAAAATGAGGAATTGGGTAAGGAAATGGGAAAATATGGGAAAGAAAGGGTTAAATTATTTTCCATAGAGAAGATGGTGAAGAGAACTGAGTTTCTTTATGATAAATTGCTTCAAACCAAACTTGGGATAAAAAATTAAAGAGAAAAATGAAAATTTGCTATATAGCCTCATCTAATATCCCATCACGAGAAGCCAATAGCATTCAGGTAATGAGGATGTGCGAGGCTTTTGAAAATAATGGGCTATCAGTTAAGTTACTTATCCCGCATTTGACCACTCAAGATGAAAGAGTAAGTAACCTGTGGGAATATTATGGGATTATAAAGAAATTCAGCATCGTACATATCCCTTACCCTCTGCCTTTTTCTAAAAAGAAATTTAAGGAGAAATACTTTGGTCTCTGGTCCTCTCTTTATTCAAAGTTATTAAAACCTGATTTTGTATATACACGACTTCTGTGGGCTGTTAATTGGTGCCTGAAATTTGGTATTCCTGTGGTATTTGAGGCTCACAAATTCCATCAATATAAAAGGAGTCTTGCCTTTCCCTATTTCAGAAAAAATTTCTCCTCATCAAATCTGCTTGGTATAGTCGTTGTATCGTGTTATCTTGAAGAATCTTATAAAAAAGAAGGGTTTCCCCATGAAAAAATTTTTATGGCTCCAAATGGTGTAGATTTGAAAAAATTTAGGATGGAGATTAGCAAGCATCAAATAAGGAAAGAGTTAAGGCTTCCCCTGAGAAGAAAAATTATTACTTATTCTGGACATCTAAATAAAACCAAAGGGATTGATACAATTCTTAATTGTGCTTTCTTGATGGAAGATTGTCTTTTTCTCATTGTAGGAGGATGGGATAAAGATGTGAAGGAAAGAAAAAGAGAAGTGCGAAATAGAGGGTTAAAAAATGTTCTATTTACAGGGTTTGTCCCTCCTTCACAAGTTAACTACTACCTTATAGCCTCTGATGTTCTTATCCTCCCTTATACAATAGAGAGTACTAAGGAGCATTTATGCCCTCTTAAGCTCTTTGAATATATGGCTTCAGAAAGACCGATTGTGGCAAGCGACATTCCTACAATCAAGGAGATTCTACGCGATGGAAAGAATGCAAAATTAGTCAAACCCGATTCTCCTTTAGCATTAAAAGAAGGGATTGAGAAGGTTCTCAAGGATAAAAATTTGAGCAGAAAGATTTCTAAACAGGCAAGAATAGATGTTGAAGAATATAGTTGGGAGAGAAGAGCACAAAAGATTATTAACTTCATCAAAGGAAAACTTTAAGATTGATTATGAAAAAGGTTTTTTTGATAGCTCCTGAGCATACAAAGCCGCAGAGGGAAGAGATACCTATAGGGCTTTTATATATTGCCTCTTACCTGAAGAAGAAAGGGCATCAAGTGAGGTTGTTTGATATGTCTGTGGAAAGCACAGATTTAAAAAAAGAGGTGTTCGCGTTTAAACCCAATGTGGTGGGAATAAGTATGCATACCGATTTGAGATTTGTCATTTCTAAAATAAGCAAATGGATAAAAAGAATTATCCCTGAGTGCAAAATAGTAGTTGGTGGCCCACATCCAACCTTCGCAGGGGAAGAGGTTTTAGCATCTAATCCTCAAATTGATATTGCTGTTAAAGGAGAAGGAGAAGAAACATTCTTGAAGATTTTGGAAGGAGAGAACTTGGCAGAAATACCCGGGATTTTCTTCAGGGATAACAATAAAATAATAGATACGGGACAACCTGAACGAATAGATTTAAATACCCTTCCAATTCCTGCGTATGAGTTACTCAATCTTAATCAGTATAAATATAAGTTAAGGAATGGAGATACTGGAATAAACATAATTACAAGTAAAGGATGTCCATTTCGTTGCACCTTTTGTTCTGCTGGAGCGATGTATCCAGAAATAAAATTTCGGGACCCAGAACTCATTTTGGAAGAAGTGGATATATTGAGGGATACGTTTGGTTATCGTTCCTTAGTTATAGAGGATGATACTTTTGGTGTGAATAGAAAATATGCTGAGAGGATTCTTGAGGGACTTAAGGATAGAGGAATCCAATTTGTAGTGAAATCAAGGGCAAATTTACTTGATAGAGAATTCGTAAAAAAACTGAAAGAAACAGGATGTATAGAAGTTAAATTCGGCGTGGAGAGCATTGTGCCCCGGATAAGAAATTTGATGAATAAGAAGATTGAAGCTTGGCAGATAGAAAATGCCTTAAAATTTGGAGAAGAGTTTAAACTCC
>CAZSGC010000005.1:33597-36958 GCA_964606225.1 uncultured bacterium
ATATATGATGATTGGGAATTATGGGGAGGAAGAAGAAGATGCTAAACAATCGCTTTCTTTCGTTACTCAAATCAGAAAAAGAGGTCATCGTGCGGCTATAAATTATGGAGTAATAATTTATCCTGGTACTCTTCTTGAAGAGAGAGCAAAAAAAGAAGGCTTGCTCCCCCAAAGGTTTTCCTGGTCAAGGAAGTTCTTTAACCGAGCATATTTGAAATTAGGAGCGCTTCCTTATACGCCCATACTTGAGCATAGATTGAGTGTAAAGGATTTAATAAGAATAAAAAAAGAATTCAAAAAGATACGGAAAAGGCAGAGGTGATGTAATCTATCTCTTTTGAATTTTCCTGAAGCAAGATTTATAATTGCAGGAGAAAGGAGGGAGAAAAATGGAGACAGCGTTTGTTTTGATAAATGCAGAAGTGGGGAAAGTCCCTGAGGTGGTTGATAAATTAAAAGAAATTCCTCAGGTCACTGAAGTCTACTCTATTGCTGGAGAATATGATATATTAGTTAAACTTAGATTTGCTGACATTAAGGCTTTAGGTGAACTTGTCCCAAAGAAATTACAGAAAATAGAAGGAATAACTCGGACTGTAACTCTTTTAACTTTTGAGACACATAAGTATGTAAATTTTGACCTTTCAGCAGGTCATAAACTAAATAAAGAATAGGGGGGTTACATCATGAAGGAACAGGAACTAATAAGGAAAGTAATGCGTAAATTAACTTCAAGGGAAGAATTAAGCGAGGAAGAGATTAGAGGAGTTATTGAGGGAATTCGTGATGATAAGATTTCTTCAGTTCAGATTGGTGGTTTTCTGGTTGGACTCCTGATGAAAGGTCAGACAGTTGGAGAAATTGCTTCTATTGCTAAAGCAATGCGTGATGTAGCAGTTCCTTTGAAACCAAAAGTTAAGGGAGAATTAGTTGATACCTGTGGGACAGGTGGAGGGATTCCTACTTTTAACATCTCCACTGCAACCTCCATAGTTGCATCAGCAGGTGGATTGTATGTAGCAAAACACGGCTCTCGTTCTATATCCCATCTTTCAGGTAGTGCTGATGCATTTGAAGCGCTTGGGATAAATATTGAACTTGAGCCATATGAAGTTGAAGAGTTGATTGAAAAAATAGGAATCTGTTTCCTCTTTGCCAGTCTATTTCACCCAGTAATGGGTAAAGTCTGGGAACCTGAGAATGAACTCGGAATTAAAACTATTTTTTTCACAATTATTGGTCCATTGATTAACCCAGCTCGTGCAAGGTGTCATATAAATGGTGTTTATCGTCCTGAACTTGTTCGTAAAATTGCTCAAGTTTGGAGCATGCTTCCTCACAAACATATACTTGTAGTTCATGGAGTTGATGGATTGGATGAAATTTCACTTTTAGGTCCTACACATATTGCTGAGGTTAAGGATGGGGAAATTAAAGAATATACAGTAACACCTGAAGAATTAGGACTTAAAAGGTGTAAAATTGAAGATATTGGACCTGGAGACCCACAGTATAATGCAAAGGTAATCCGTGATATTTTTGAAGGCAGGGAGAAAGGACCCAAACGTGATATGGTTTTGCTAAACAGTGCAGGCGCATTTGTTGTGGGAGGTAAAGTATCAAATCTTAAAGAGGGAATAGAATATGCTAAAAGTATAATTGATGAAGGAAAGGCTCTTAAGAAACTTGAAGAATACATCAAAGCCTCCCATGAGATTAAGAAGAAAAGAAAAGAATGAGGTTTTCTTCTGCAATAAAACTCTGTAAGAAAGAGAAGAAAATTCCACTTATTGCTGAGATAAAAGTATATTCTCCAAAAGATGGAGAACTTTTAAAGAATAGAGACCCTTTAAAGATCTTGCAAGAGTATGAAGAAGGAGGTGCATGTGCAATATCTGTTGTTACAGAGCCAATTTATTTTAAGGGAAGTTTAGATCTTTTAACTCTTATACGACGAAACATTTCCTTACCCATTTTAAGAAAGGATTTTATAGAAACTAAAGAACAGATTGAGGAGACTAAAAGAATGGGAATAGAGGCAATTCTCCTCATTGCTTGCATGCTATCGGATAAGAAACTTGCCGAGTTAAACGAATATGCTCAAAGATTAGGACTTGAGACAGTTATTGAGATTCATGAGCAAAAAGACTTAAGGAAACTTGCTGGTTTAAATTTGGATATTGTAGGGATTAACAACAAAGATATATTGAATCTGGAACGCGATGAAGACCAGATTAATCCGACAATTGAACTGATTAATAGAATCCCTCGCTCTATTTTAACCATAAGTGAAAGTGGAATAAGGAGTATTGAAGATGTTAAAAAGGTGATTGATGCAGGCTGTGATGCAGTTTTGATGGGAACAGCTTTACTTAAAGCAAAAGATATAAGAGAAAAAGTTAGAGAGATTGTTAATGCAAAATGGTAAAAGTGAAAATATGTGGAATAACAAATTTAGAAGATGCCTATCTTTGTATAGAAAATGGGGTTGACTTCTTAGGTTTTGTTACTGAATTTCCAGTTCCTGTCCCTTGGAATCTTACCAGAAAAAAAGCAAGGTGGATGATAGAGAAACTAAGAGATAAAGTTCTTACAGTTGTTGTAACCTCTGGAACGGTTGAAGAAATTTTTGAGATTGCTAACTTTACAAGACCTCAAATTTTACAGTTACATGGAAAAGAAAGTTTAAATGATATCAAAGAACTCGTTAAAAGACTTACTCCTATTGGTATAAAGATTATTAAGGCACTCCCAATACAAATCGATACAAAGAAAGCATTCTTCCAGATAGAAGAGCCAGAAGATGCGGTTCTTTCCATTCAATCTACAGGTGTCTGGGCTATAACTATTGATTCAAAGACTTCAGAGATGCCTGCTGGGACAGGGAAAGTCTTAGATTGGACATTGGCTAAAAGATTGAGAGAAATAACCAATATTCCTTTCTTCCTTGCAGGTGGATTAAATCCTCAAAATGTAGAGATTGCAATAAAAGAGGTTAAACCATTTGGAGTTGATGTAATTACAGGTGTTGAGAAAAAACCCGGCAAAAAAGACCCTGAAAAAGTGAGATCATTTATAAAGAAGATTAAAGAGTCTACTGATTTATAGTACCTTGCAAAAATATTCGCACAATTTTACAGAGATGATTTGGGGTTTTGCCGAACAAAGTAATATGAGAAACTCTAAACACAAAACACTAAACTCTAAACAAACTCAAAATTCAAAACTCAAAACTCAAAAATTTGGAATTTGGGGAATTAGGATTTAGAATTTGTTTAGGATTTTGAGTTTAGGATTTTGGATTTATTTAGGTCCGATGACTCTCCCGACGTATGTCGGGAGACTCCTTCGGAGATTTAGA
>CAZSGC010000006.1:0-33275 GCA_964606225.1 uncultured bacterium
CTAAAAAGAGCAGGAAAGGAGAAAAATCTGGAAAAATATAATCGGGAAGGAGTAAGACTGGCTCGCCAGGCAGGTGAGGATAAAGTTTTAATAGCCGGAGATATTGGTCCCACAGGGGAACTTCTGAAACCATACGGAATCTGGGAGGAGAAAGAATTTTACCGCACCTTTAAAGAACAGGCGGAAATTCTTATTGATGAAGGAGTAGACCTTCTGGTGATAGAGACTTTCTCTGACCGGAGAGAAATAGAGTTAGCCATTGAAGCAGTAAAAAGCATTAAGGAGATACCTGTCTTAGCCAGTATGAGTTTTGAGAGTGGTAAGAAAGGTTATTATACTATGATGGGAGTAAGTATAGAAGAGGCTGTGATTTCTATGGAGAAAGCAGAGGTAATGGGAGCAAATTGTGGTGGAGTATATCCGGAAGAAATGGCAGAGATAATAAAAAAAATGAAAGAATTTACCTCCAAGCCCCTCCTGGCTAAACCCAATGCTGGAAAATCTACACTCAAAAAAGGAAAAGTGGAGTATGAACTGACTGCAGAGAAATACTTAGAGGGAATCAAAAAAATCGTAGAGGTAGGGGTAAGTTTTATAGGAGGATGTTGTGGAACTGAGGAGAGTTATATATATTTGATGAGAGAATATTTAAACTCTTCCTCCAAATGAAAGTTAGGGAAAATCAGAAAAGTCAATAGGCTTATCTTAAGATAAGAAAACTCATTATGGCAAATTTTTTAGAAGTTCCTTCTTACATATCTTTTATGACTGTTCTTTCCTTTTATGAAAGTGCATCCTTGAAGCGTTCTATAAGCTTTGAAAGGGTAGGAAAGTGCTAATTTAATAAATTCTTCTATCTTCTATAATCCCTGGTAACAATCTATCGAACCATTTACTACATTGACTTGACAATTTCTTATAATATCTGTTAAATAATGGAAAAGGAGGTGAAGAAGGATGAAAGGTAAATTAATTCTGGCGATAATTCTTATCATAATTGCCATACTCATCGTATGGAAACAGACTAAGGGACCCACAGGTAAAGTGAGAACCTATGAGACCACATTGATAGATACAGAGGCAGGAGTGATCTATAGAGGGAAAGTCCCTCTGGGAACTACTCAACCTTACCTGAGTCCTCATAGTGGGAAGAAAACCGCTTACTTCGTATATTACTGCCCGGAGTGTGATGTATATTTCCCTTATGTTCCTCCTCCTGCACCAAAAGTAAAATCACCTGAAGAGTTACCCCCTGATTTTGGAAGACCTGAGTGCCCTCTCTGTGGCTCAAAAGATGTGGAGATGTTCAGGTTACCTAAAGGAAGCAGTCCCATTAAAGTAGAAAAAGTAGAAGGAGGCAAGGCTTTCCGTAGAGTGGAGTGAGTTAGAGTAGATCTACCTTTACGCTATCTCCACAAGTTGCAGTTGTAAGTAGTTGAGCACTTTGATTGAAACTGGTGATTTCTATAAAGTTATGACTTCCACAGAGAAGGAAAATCTCTTCTTCTCTTCCTTGTTGATAGGAAGGAAAAAGGGAGGTTACTTTTTTCTTCCCCACATATAAGATAAATCTCCTCTTCCCTATCCAGGAGAGAAACTCTGAACAGGAGAAGTTAGTTACTAAGTTACCGAATCTATCAACGTAAATTATCTCTCCTCTGGCTTTCTCTTTCTCATATACAGGAGAGGGGAAAGATATTCTCCGCAGGGTGGAGATATCCATAGGATTTCCAAACTTAAGGAGGGGTATTCCTTTGGATAGATAGGCACTTACAGGAGCAAAAACATCTCTTCCCCAGAAAGTCTGACTCACTGGTTTTAGATAGAATTTTTCTTCTTTTACCTCTAACACTTTCTCCACTTCTTCTCTTTCCAGAATAAAAGAAAGAACCCCATTATCAGGAGCCAAAAAGAAGTAATTTTTTGTCTTTATCAGAATTACCTTCCTCTCCGTTCCTACTCCAGGGTCTACCACCACTACATGGATAGTCTGAGGGGGAAAGTAGTTATAAGAGACCAGTAATACAAAGGCTGCTCCTTTTATATCCTGAGGCGCTATATTGTGAGTTATATCCACAATATTCGCTTGGGGATTAATTTTTAAGATTACCCCTTTCATAATTCCCACAAAATAATCCTGGCCAAAGTCCGTGAGTAAAGTTATCACTCTCATAGGAAGTTCAGTAATTCTTTTAAGGAAGAGGGGCTTTCCTTCTTCTTACCTCTTCTTAATAAAAAAACTTGAAAACCTGCTTCCTTAGCCTCTTGGTAATCCAGTTGTGGATGGTCTCCAACATGGAGTATAGAAGAGGGTGGGACTTTTAACAAATCTGCAATTTTCCGGTAGACTCTTGCATTTTTAACCTGTTGGAAATCACTAATGGTAGAGAATATTCTCTCAAAATAGGTATCTAATCCAGAGACCTTCTCCTTTAAGAATATCCGTGGCATACAGGTGATTATAATAAGATGGTATTTTCTCTTTTTTAACTCCTTCAATACCGGCAAAACATCCGGGTAAACTTTAATTTCTCTCCTCCACTTTTTAAGAATGGCTAAGGGAGGAACATCTATCTTAAATCTTTGAAGCCAGTACTCTAAGTCGTACCATCTCAAATCTTTCTCCCCTATCTTCTTATACTCACGAATCACATAATCCTTAGCCTGGATAAATTCAATCCCTTTCTTTTCTGCATAGAGGCGAGGAATTTCTCTCTCCCAGATAATATCATTGAACTTCTGGTCTACCAGAGTACCATCCAAGTCAAAGGAGATAATCTGAATTTTTTTCATTTTATCTCTTTTAGCCTTTTTCTTAGATAAAGGTGGGGCAACCTCAATACTTCAGGGATACGATAGCCACTCAGAGTCATCAAGGTTATCTTTAAGGTGGAGAAAAAATCTACCTTATATCCTGGAGAAAGAAAAATAGGTCTACAGTTTTCTCTTGAACGCAGGGCTATCCCCACTACCTCCTCCCCTTCTTTAATCCATACCCAAGAACCCCTTTTTAAAGGAAGAGGAGGGTGTTTCCCCTTTAAAATTCTCTTTGCACATCCTATAGTAGGAATATCTAAGATTACTCCTAAATGAGTAGCCATTCCCACTCTCCGAGGATGAGCGATTCCATGAGCATCAACGAAAATGAGGTCTGGGTTCTCCTTAAGTTTTTTAAATCCCTCCAGCAAGATAGGGATTTCCCGAAAGGCGAAATATCCAGGAATATAGGGAAATTTTACCTTACCGGAGACAAAAATTTCTTCTCGAATCTTTAAAGAAGGAAAAGAAAAGAGAAGAATACAGGCATAACCTCTGTCCTCTAAGTAGGCTACATCTGCTCCAACCACCTGACTGATTTCCTCCACCTTCAAAGGTCTCAGTTTTACTTTTCCCTGCAGACCTTCTTGTATCTGCCGGGCTTCTCTTAAATTCCGGGGAAGGGGGAAAACAGGGACTTTCATCTCCAGGGCAGGGAAGAAAGAATATCTTCTATCTCTTCCTTAGAGAAAATAACCCCTCCTTCGTATATCCTGGGAGAAAGAGTCAATTCTCTTTTTAAAGACTTGAGAGACTCTACAGCCTTCCCCATTTCTCCTTTCAAGAACTGAAGTTTCGCTTCTACAAACTTCACCAGCCTCTGACAGGAAAAGAGATTCCGAAGGGAAGAGATCCTCTCCTCAATCTTGGGTATTTCCTCCCTTACCTTATAAGTCAATCCTTTTTTTCTGTAAGCCTCTAAGAGATAAAGATGGAGAGAAAGGGTATCCAACTCTTCACCGGCCAGTTCTAACCACAGAATTGCCTTATCTATTTCCCCTTTTTGTAAGTAAATATAGCCCATCCATATATAAGGTCTGTAATCCTTAGGGTCTAAAGAGAGCGCTCTCTCCAAGTTCTGAAGAGCCTCTTCCCACTTTCCCTGTAAAATTAAGGAAATGGAAAGATATTGATAAATGCGAGAATTTTGATTACCTTTCTGGATCTCCTT
Organism: uncultured bacterium; assembly: GCA_964606225.1. Taxonomy (GTDB): domain Bacteria; phylum CAIJMQ01; class CAIJMQ01; order JAADFP01; family CAZSGC01; genus CAZSGC01. Next base: position 3,989 of record CAZSGC010000006.1, read on the forward strand.
AAGGAAGTTCTTCTCCGCCTGAGAGGGCTTATTAAAGCGCAAGTTTATCTCCCCTAACCCAGAGAAAATTCCTGGAAGGTATTTATTCATCTTAATAATTTCCTGATAAATTCTCTCTGCTTCTCTCCACTTACCTCGCAGTTGCAAGGTCTTCGCTTTCTCAAAAAGATCCAAAATTTGATTCATTTCTTCCTGAGACGAACTAAAGTCTCCTGGATTAACTCAGGAGGAATATTTTCCTGGATAATTACTTCTCCAAAATCTTTCATTAACACAAACTTGAGTTTCTCCCCCCTCCTTTTTTTATCTAAAAATATAAAATTGAGAATCTTAGAGGGGTGGAGAGAAGGGAGATGAGTAGGTAACCGATAAAGACTGAGAATCTCCTTTAACTCTTCCACCTTCTCTTTATCTACTAATCCCATCCTCTGGGAGAGATACGCTGCTCCCACCATTCCCAGCGATACTGCTTCCCCATGCCATATGCGAAAATTACTGGCTGCTTCTATTCCATGCCCTAAGGTATGCCCAAAATTTAATATCATCCTAAGCCCCTTTTCCTTCTCATCCTTCTCCACCACCTCTGCTTTTAATTTTGCACACTTATACACTATTTCCTTAAGAGTTCCCTTCTCTCTTCCCTTTATAGCTTCCTCTTTTTCTCTCAAAAATTGGATAAGTCTCCCATTTTTTATCACCCCATACTTTATCACCTCTCCCATTCCGGTGAAGAAAGTTCTCTCCGGTAGAGTTTTAATAAACCGAACATCGCATATCACCAAGACCGGCTGATAAAAGGCTCCTATAAGATTTTTGCCCACAAAATCTACCCCTGTCTTTCCTCCGATACTGGAGTCCACCATGGCCAGAAGAGTGGTAGGAATTTGTATATATCTTATCCCTCTTAAATAAGTAGCTGCCGCAAATCCTCCCACATCTCCCACCACTCCCCCTCCCAAACAGATAAGGAGAGAAAAACGATCTAAAAGGGAAGATACAGCCCTTCGATAAAGTTGCAATAACCAGTAGATACTTTTCCCTCTCTCTCCTGAGGGAAGAAGGAAGGTACTTACCTTGAATTTCCTCATTAGGGTCTGTTCTATTTCTCTTCCATAAAGTTTGTAAAGAGACTTATCGGTGACTAAAAGAATTTTAGAAGGGCAAAGTTCTTCTATTCTTTCAGTTAAAGTATTCAGTAAATTTTCTCCTACCAGTATGGAGTAGGACCTCTCTTCTAACTTCACCCTGATTTCTTTCATCTGTGGGTATAATACTTTAAAATAATATTTCTGTAAAATGAAGAACAAAATAGTTATTTAACTTTTAGAATCTCTTTAATTTCTTCTACTATTTCCTGGAAGTCTTTCTTCTCTGTATTCACTTTAAAGTCAGCCTGTTCATAGAGTACTCTTCTTGAGGATAAGAGGCGAGATATTGCTCTTTTCCGGTCTTTCTTCCAGAGCAACGGTCTATCATTTACGTTCTTAAGGCGTTGATAGGCTTCTTCTTCGCCGATCTCTAAATAAATGGTTATCCCTTTTCTCAATATTTTCCAGTTCTCTGGATTTATGACCACCCCTCCTCCCGTAGAGACTACCTTTCTCTCCCCACAAATAATCTCTTTAAGGATTTCCCCTTCCTTCCTTCGGAAGTAGTCTTCTCCCTCTCTCTTAAAAATCTCACCAATGGTTCTACCTTCTCTCTTTTCTATCTCCTCATCCATATCTACAAAGGGAATTCCCAGTTCCTGAGCTAACCTTCTCCCTACTTCACTTTTTCCACTCCCCATAAATCCAAGAAGAATAATTTCTTTATCTTTCATCTTCCCTTACCTTTTCATTCAATTCTTTAGCTATTTCCCGTAACTGACGGATTTCTCCCAACTCCCAACCTAAGAGGAGTGGGAATATGGTATTGTTATGCCACAGAGGGTCCAAATCTGGTTTTATTTTACCCATTTTTACCAAAGTATTCCAAAGTTTAGTCCCTGGAATTAAAGAAAGGGAGGCTAATTTGACCTCCACCCCTAAGGAATGCACAAACTTCATGGCTTCTATAATTTCTCTCTTCTCTACACCTGGTAAGCCTACCAGAATGTAAACTCCTATTTCTCTCCCCTTGAAACCCACCTTTTTTAGATTGGCAACTGCCCTCTTCACATCTTCGCTTCTTACCTTATCACCGGTCTCCCTCTGAATTTGGGGATTGAGAACCTCCAACCCTATTCGGATAGTATGAAAATTAGCCTCCTTTAATAAACTGGCAACTTCCTCTGAGATATACCGTGCGTGTAAAGCATTGGGTGTATGAAACCTTAGAGGTAATCTCCTTTCTATTATTTCCTCTAATAGGGGTTGGGCATGTTGTTTAAACCGGAAAAGAAAAGCATCGTCATACAAAGCCACATCCTTTACTCCTTCACTGACAAGATACTCTATCTCTTTCATCACTTCTGAAATATCTCTTCCTTTAAAACCTGGGTGGCAGAGATGAGAAGCACAGTAGATACAAGAAAAAGGACATCCTTTAGAAGTCTCTATGACAAAAGAATCTTTTCTTCGTAGAAGGTCTATACTGGGTAGAGGGAAGGAGGAAGAAAGAGATAGGGGCTTCTTTAAATACTTCTGCAAAAACTTAACTAAGGAAAGGAAATCACCTCCAGTAAATATCTCATCTACCCCTTTTCTTCTTCTTGCATGAGCAGGTAAAAGTTGAGCATATATTCCTCCCAGAATAAGAAATGTGGAAGGGTAAATCTCTTTAACTAAGGAGACTACTTCCTCCACTCCTGGATACCAATAAGTCATTCCCGAAGTCACAAAGGTGAAGGAAGGGGAAGGAATTTCTTGAATTCTTTTTTCCAATAGAGGAAGTGAGAGCCCATATCTGAAATAGGGTCTTTCCACTTTAGATATGGGAGGAAACTTCTCTACCTCCATCTTCCTAAATTTCCCGCATCCAAATTTATCCTCGCGTCCGCCAATTTCGGGGTCTCCTCTATCCAGGCAATCAATATAGTAAATATTGAAGTAAGGACGGAGAAGAGTAGCCAGTCTCAGAAGACCTAAGGGTTTCATCCAAAGGTCGTAAAGTGCGAAATCAAATACTGGAGGATTGATTAATAATACGTTCTCAGAGTCCATGAAAGGGATGGATTCTACTATCCTACTACCTGATTCTTGCCCTGAGCCTTACCCTGGTATAACCTCTCATCTGCCTTTTTTATAAGTATCTCAGGTGTATCTCCATCTTCAGGATAGGAAGAGACACCAAAAGTTATAGTTACATCTTTCTGTGGCATTATCTCTTCATTAGGAAAAACATGATCGGATATTTTCTTCCTGAGGTCTTCTGCCACTTTAAGAGCATCTCTCTTCTTCGTACGGGGAAGAATTATGATAAACTCTTCCCCACCAAACCTGGCTACCGTATCCTGTCTTTTGGTATTCTCTTTCAGGATCTCGGCTACTTTTCTCAATAACTCATCACCAGCAGTGTGACCATTATGGTCATTGTAAAACTTGAAATTATCTAAGTCTCCCAGAATTAAAGAAAGGGGCTTTCGGTATTTTCTCACCTTTTCCATTTCTTCCTCTAACTTTGTTTGAAAATGACGTCTGTTAAATATATTGGTCAGTCCATCAGTGATGGATAACCACTTTGTCTTCTCCATCAATTGAGCATTTTCAATTATTAGACTGGCATGTACAGCAACAGAAGAGAGAAGGTCTAACTCTCTGGGAGTGAAGTTATAGGATCTGTGGGTGAAAACTCCTAATAACCCCATGCCCTTTCCCTTTTTTAAAAGAGGAGTCATCATTAAGGAGGAGACACCTTGTTGAGCCAGGTATTTATAACGGGGAAAAGTTTCTAAATTGTTTATTAATTTGTACTGAGTTTTAAGAACTACCTCTTCTCTTAAAACTTCACCGGGGTCCACTCTCTTCTCCCCTCGATAAAGACTGGTAAAGAGATTCATCTCCTCATCCGAATAGACCTCCAAGAAGACAGTCTCTTGCGGGAAGAGTTCATGTACGGAGTCCACAAGTTCCCTTAGTATCTCTTTAATCTCCTTTCCCTCCCCTGATTTCTCTATCAATCCCCGCAATAACTTCAAAACCTGGCTCTCCTGAGTCCTGTCCGCTAAGGCAAACTCTATCCTTTCGTACTTCCTCTGTAACTCCTTTATCTGGTGAAAGCGAACCAAATCAGATAGTCTCCAGAAGACCAACATTATAACCAGAGCCAAGTCTGAGAGTAAAACTATATGAGAGGGTTCTCTAAGGACGTGATAACCTACACTCAGATGAAGAGTTAAAAGAATTCCTATGCCTATAGCAAATAGGAAAGCAGCCAGTCTCTCATAGAACAAACTTACCCTGCCTCCTCCCCTTCAATCTCACCTACTTCTACACTAACATCCACTCTTCTCTCTACTCTCTCAATCCTTCCATCCCGAATCCAGAATATGCGGTCAGATACATCTATCATCTTAAGGTCATGGGTAGCAGAAATTACCGTAACCTTTTTCTCTCTATTGAGTGTCTTGAGTAGGGAAATTATTTCTTTTCCTGTTCGAAGGTCTAAATTACCCGTAGGCTCATCAGCCAAGATGATGGCCGGGTCATTAGCAAGAGCACGAGCAATGGCCACCCTTTGCTGTTGCCCCCCGGAGAGTTCATAAGGTTTATGATGCACTCTATCCCCCAATCCTACTCTTTTTAGCAATTCTACTCCTTTCTCCCGTGCATCGTCCGGGTTCATCCCTGCAAAAATCATGGGTAAAGTCACATTCTCTAAGGCAGTCATTACGGGAATGAGATTAAATGTCTGGAAGATATAACCTATCTTACGACATCGAAGCCAGGCTAATTCGTAAGCATCTAATTGAGCAATATCTACCTCATCAATGTACACTCTTCCTTCCGTGGGTTTATCCAGTCCTCCTATCATATTAAAAAGTGTAGTCTTCCCCGAGCCAGAAGGGCCCATGATAGAGATGTATTCCCCCCTCCTAATCTCCATATCAATTCCTCTTAAAGCCTCCACCTTAACCTTACCCATCTGGAAAATTTTCTTTACCTCTCGAGTCCTTACTACCATATCTTCAGGCATTTTTTCACCTCCTACTCTTCTCTTCTCATGGCTTCAGCAGGAACCATGCGGGCAGCCCGATAGGCAGGATAAATAGCACCTATTACGGACAACATAATCCCTGTTCCGAAGGAGATAAGGGCAAATTTTAGAATATTACCCCAAGGATAAACTCTTATTACCTCTCCTCCATAATTAAGTAAGTTCACCAAACTCATAGCCAGCATTCCTAAGATACAGCCCATCAAAGCTCCTGCAACACCTTGAAAAAGAGACTCTAAAAGGAAAAGCCTCACCACAAAACTATCCAAGGCTCCCAAACACTTCATGGTCCCAATTTCTCTATATCTTTCGGTTACAGACATTAACATAGAGTTTGTTATTCCCACCACACAGACCATAAGGGAAAGGGAAACTAACCAAATTTCTCTTGCTTTAATCCCCTCTCCTACTGCTATTTTTGCCTTAACTGCAGGAGAACCTTTTTTTAAGAGAGCATTCTGGATAGCTGTATTGGTAAAAATGGACATAAGAAAGGCAATAGCCAGAAGTATCCCGGCCAAAGTTATAAAAGAACGTCCTAAACGAATACGAAGAGAATTAAAACTTATACGTACGGAGATAGAAAAAGGTAAAACTATCTGTTTACCGATTTTCTTTTCATTCATTTTTGTCTCCTTTTAACTCTAAGCCAATTATTCCTTTTTGAGTAAGTCTCCTCAAATACTCCAAAGTGGAGACCTCCGCTTCCTTTCTGCTTAAATTATATCTTTTTCTAAGGATTTTCACAATATTCCTAACCGTATTTTTCCCATCGCAGAGCATCCACACTTCGCTTCCTATTCTATCTAAATTAATTTTTTTTCTCTCCGGAAGAAAGAAGAATTTGGTAAGAAGCCTTGCCCAAAAATTTTTCTTCAAAGGTATCTCAATGATTACTTCCTCTCTCTGGTTCTTCTCCCAATCTAAAGAAGGATGTCTTATAGGTCTACACTCAAACATCTCCCGCCGGTTAAGCCTTTTCACCCTCATGAGAGTTCCCCCTTTTCTGCATGGCAGAAAATCTCCGGCCAGGGAGAAGAAATTTCCCTCTTGCTTTTTCTAAGTACCAGATAAATTTTATTTGAAGGGAGGCAGTACCAAACTCTCCCTTCTCCCTTCCACCTCCGGATACCTCTTTCTTTAAACTTAAGAGAAATACACTCATGAATTCTCTCTTTTCTCTCTTCTATGAGAGCCCACCGGGAAGGGTATTTTTCCTTAAACCAGTCTTTAAGGGACCTTTTCTCCAAAAGAAGGTTAGCGAGAGAAAATCTTTCTAAGATAAGGAACTCTCTTTCTCTTCGAAACTCCAGATAAAGGTATCCACTTTTGAGAGAAAACTTAGAGAGAGAAAAACCCGAAGGCAATAAAAAAATAAATCCATACACTCCCCATTTTTCCTCTTTTTCAAAGTGGTCTTTTAAGGTAGATAGGATCCGATTAAGGGTTTCTTCAAACTTTTCTTCTAGATGGAAAAAAAGTTCCATAAATAATAGCCTTCCACAGATTTTACAGTAGCAAATAAGGGTAAAAACTCGATAGTCAGCCTTCCATTCAAATAATTCTCCATTCTTTTCCCTAAAGAGTTTCCCTCTCATTTTGATTTTTCTCCTGATTTGAAGAGGAACCTTCTTTCTCTTTGCTGCTTTCTGTAAATCCTGAATGTGTTTCTCTATCACCTTATCCAGAGAAAAAGGGGTTACTGGATGGTCCCATTGCACTTCTACTCTGATTATCTCTCCATCATCCAGAGTGAATCCCCCCCTTCTTTTATCCCCGCTCACGGTGGAAAGTTCCCAATCTTCTGGACACTCAAATCCTAACCCTTGCCAGCCAAAGTATCCCCATCCCTCTTTTTCCATTTCCTAATCTCCTCAGAAAATAAAATAGCCCAGCGTAAAGAATGGAGAGCCTCTCTACCCGAAACTCTGGGTTCTCTTAACTCCTTTATAGAAGTAAGGAAATCTTTAAGTTCTTCCTGGAGTGGGTTAGCGTGAGGGAAATGGAGTACTTCTTTTACCAGTTTTCCTTCCTTTAAGCAGTAGATTTTAAGAATTTTATCTGGATAACTTAAAGAAAAGTAGGTGTTTTTATCAAAAATCCTGATTTTTCTTAGTCTCTCTTCAGATACCCGGGAAGCAGTGAAATCTGCCACACATCCGGAAGAGAAGAAAATTCTTACCTTAGCCAGGTCTTCTTTAGGAGTAAAAACGCTACTCCCCATTACCTCCCATCGAGAAACTTCTGACTTTACTAAAGAGAAAACCACATCTAAATCGTGAATCATGAGGTCCATTATCACACCTATCTCTATACTTCTTCCCGTAAAAGGCCCCATTCGATAGCACTCCAAGAACCGAGGGGCTTCCAGCAATTCTCCTATTTTCTGAATCCCAGGGTTATACCTCTCTATCATTCCTACCTGGATTATTACTCCTTTTTGGGAAGCCAGTTCCACTAATTCTTCCCCTTCTTCCACCCTGAGAACAAAAGGCTTTTCTACTAAAACATGAACCCCGGAGAGAATAAAATCCCGGGCTATAGAGAAATGAGTAGGAGTAGGGGTAACTATACTTACTCCATCCACCTTGCCCAGTAAGTCTTTATAATTCCTGAAAGGAGTGGAATTTAATTCTCGCGCCAGAACCTCTGCTCTTCGGTATCTTCTATCCACTATTCCCACAATCTTTACACCCAAAGAGGAGTAAATCCGAGCATGTCTTGTGCCCCAATATCCTGCTCCCACCACTCCTATCTTCATGGAAGAGAAACTATGGAAAATCCTTTAAAATTAGCCTGATTAAGGAATTTTTCCTTCTGAAGTATCAGGCTCTTACCTGCTCCTAATGCAAGAGTCTTTATTCCTGCTTCTTCCATCACCCTCAGGGTATCCATTCCCACTACCGGAGGGTCCATTCTAAAGTCTTCCCCAGGACGGGGGGCTTTTACTACCACCCCTCCCTTACACAGTTTCCCGGCTCTTTTAATAGTCTCATCAGTTCCTTCTATCCCTTCTAAGGCTAAAACCATTCCCTTATACACCACCACCGTATGTCCAACATCCAATTGAGAAAGTTTAGAACCTATTCTCCAGCCTAAATGTATATCCTCCCATTCCTCTGGGGTAGGCTTTCTAAGAGTAAGAACGCCCTCTTCAGGTATCCAGGGCTTAAGATAGGGGGTTAGGTCTGGAAGGATAAAACCTTTAGATTCTAAAAAATCCTTTAAGAGTTCCAAAAGTGCCCTGCTTCCTTTCTTTTTTGCTTTCTTTAATAACCCTTTCGCTACTTCATCCCAATCCGAGTAAGATAAAATTCTTTTTTTATCAATTCTTCCAGAGAAAATAATCTCTTCCACTCTTTCCTTCCTCAGTATCTTAACCAAATGATTAATTTCTCCTAACTTTACTTGATACTCAAATCGAAAGTTTGGATTCAAAAACTCCTTAATCCCTATGCAGACTAAATCCACTTTTTTCTTTCTTAAAGATTGATATAGGAAGGAAGGGAGTTCACCTTCACCGCATATCAAAGCCACTTTCTTCACTTATGAATACCCCTTTGAGAGAGTTCTATAAACTCAAGAAGGTGAAGAATTTCAGGTAAAGGAGGAAGCTCTTTTCTTATAACCTTTAGGGCTTCAGTAGTATTTAAACCAGAACGGAAAAGAATACGATAGGCTTTTTTTAGAAGAGATATCTTCTCCTCCGGTATTCCATGTCTGCGTAATCCTAAGGTATTTAATCCGTAGACTTTAAGGGGATGCCCATCAACTTTAAGATAAGGGACCACATCTTTCACCACCTTGGAACACCCCCCCACGATGGAGAGAGTACCTACTCGAGTAAATTGATGGGCTCCTACTAACCCTCCCAGAATAGCATAATCTTCCACTTGAACATACCCGGCAAGGGCTACCGCATTAGCCAGTATAACTCCATTCCCTATCTTACAATTGTGTGCTACATGAGAATAAGCCATAAGATAATTCCTGTCCCCCACTATCGTGCTTTCTCCTTCTCCTCCTGCTCGATGTATGGTGGTAAACTCTCTGATTACATTACCATTTCCTACCTTTACCCAACTTTTTTCCCCCCGATATTTTAAATCCTGAGGTGGTACTCCCATAATAACATGGGGATATATAAGATTATCCTCGCCAATCACTGTCCATTTTTCAATATAGGTATAGGCTCCTATACGGGTGCCTCTCCCGATTTTCACCTCCGGACCTATGATACAGTAGGGACCGATCTCCACATCCTCACTGATCTCTGTCCTTTTATCCACTATGGCAGTAGGATGAATGGAATACTTCATCTTTCAGATAGAGTGAAGAGAAATTCTGCCTCTGCCACTCTATGACCTTCTACATGAGACCAGGCTTTTACTTTCCCCGTCCTGGTTTTGAGTCTTACCACCTCCACCTCCATCACCAATTGGTCTCCTGGCACCACAGGTCTGCGAAACCGGGCATTCTCCACACCTGCCAGATAGGCAATCTTACCCCGATTCTGGCTCTTAGAAAGAAGTAATACCCCGGCTACCTGAGCCATGGCTTCCAGCATTATAACCGCAGGCATAATAGGATAATGAGGGAAATGTCCCTGGAAAAAGTCTTCATTACCGGTGAGATTTTTAATACCCACTGCTCTTTTTTCCCCCATGTGTAACATGCGGTCAATAAATAAGAAAGGATAACGATGGGGTAGAATTTTTTTAATTTCCTCCAATCCAAAAGACTTCTCCATATTTCCCCCCTTTTTTATGCTATTAGCCATTTTCAAGTTTAGACTATGCCCACTTCTAACTCCTCGAATATATACATTATTCATTCTCTTTCCACTTAAGAAAAAGTCCCCGATAATGTCCAGAATTTTGTGTCTTACCATCTCATCTGGAAATCTCAAATTCTTATTAAGAATTCCTTCCTGGGAAATTACCACCGCATTCTCCAGACTTCCTCCCTTAAGCAACCCCTTTTCTCGTAAAGGCTGGATTTCCTCTAAGAATCCAAAAGTCCGTGCAGGAGCAATTTCTTTCACAAAAGTTTCTTCATCCAGAGGGAATTCTGCCTCCAGACTCCCTAACCAGGGATGGGTAAATTCCAGTAAATAGGATATTCGCATCTTCTTAGAAGGAATAAGCAGAATATAGGAATCACCTTCTCCATAACACAAAATGGAAGTGGGGGAAAAAATTTCTCTCTCCTTAGATTGAATCTCTTTACCTGCTTTCTTAAGAACCTCTACATATGGTAAAGCACTTCCATCCATAACCGGGGGTTCTTCTTTATTTATTTCGATTATTAAATTGTCAATTCCTAACCCTCCAATAGCAGCAAGAAGATGCTCCACCACACATATCTTAACCCCATTTTTTTCCAAGGTAGTGCTTCTCTGTAGATGATGAGCATTTTTCACATCAGCCTTAATAGAGGGATTTCCTGGAAGATCCGTTCTAACAAAAACTACCCCTGTATCCGGAGGAGCAGGTAAAAATTTTACTCTGCTTACTTCTCCACTATGAAGTCCTATCCCCTCTATCTCTACAGGCTTTTTAATGGTGCATTGAAAGTTATCTTGCCTCTTTTCTCTCATTCAGAAAAACCGGTATTTTAACTTTTCTTATTCCTTGGTAGCCTGTTTCTTTCTCTCATTGATAAAATTTATCAGTTCCTGGGTAATATCCATTCCTTCCTGCACAAAAAGAACATCCCTCTTATCTATGATTAAATCAAAACCTTTAACTTTCCCAAATTCTTGAATAAGGGAGTTTATCTCTTTAACTAAGGAGTCAATCTTTTCTTTCCTCTCTCTTATCATTTCTAAGTTAGACTCTTTTATCTTCTTCTCCACTCTCTGCCGGATCTCTTCCACTTCTTTTTCCTTTTTAGCCTTTTCCTCTTCTGAGAGCAATCCGGATTTAAGAAACTTTTCTTTCTCTTCCAACTCTTTTTTTAATACATCAATCTCTGACTGGAGTTTATCTGCCTTCTTTTTAAGATAAGCATCTGCTTCTTGAGTCCCTAAATAGGAACGGAAGACTTCCAGAAAATCTGCACATCCCACCTTTATCTCCTCTCCTAAACAGGGAAATGTCCAAAGAATAATCAGCACTAACCCACCTATTATCCTTCTCATCCTCACACTCCTTTCAGAATAGATAACCTAAGGTAAAATGTAATCTCCCCTTTTTACGTTGGATTCCGTAACCATAATCCAAAGCCACTGGTCCCAAAGGAGTGGTAATCCTTATCCCCACCCCTACCCCTGTCTTAAGTTCACCTTCCCCTATCTCTCCTGCTTCTCTCCATACATTTCCAGCATCTACAAAAATTACTCCTTTAATCACCTCTACTATAGGATACTTCCACTCCAGATTGGAAAGAAAGTAGATTTTTCCTCCTATAGGATTACCCTCTGCATCTTCAGGACTTACCTCCTTGTATTCGTATCCCCTAATAGTATCTGCTCCCCCCAAGAAGAAACGTTCATAAATAGGTACGCGAGTAGAAGGAGGAAATTCTTCTACTACCCCTCCTCCAAAATGAAAACTGAAAACCCAATCTTTGGGTAAGGGGAAGTAACGGGTATAATCTCCTCTCCATTTAACAAAGTCTCTATCCCCTCCTAATACTCCTCCTGCATACTCTATGGAAGTAGAAGCCAGTATACCCTTAGAAGTGTCAAAAACATTGTCCCGGCTATCCCAACCTATTCCTACCGAAATACTGGAAGTATCAAATTTTCCTTCTTCCTTTTCCAATTCCTCACTCACCTCACCGGAAAGATGGTAAATTCTTACCATTTCATACTTATACCGGGAAGAAAGAGTTAAGGATTCCGTCAACTTCTTCCCTCCTCTTACTACCCCTCCCCTTCTGGTTTCATCGTAGTTGGTCCAGTAACGAGTAGTGTTATAGAGGTCAAAACCCAGGGAAATTGGCTTATCTCTGAAGTAAGGTTCGGTAAAACTTATAGAATAATCTTCCCGTTTACTTCCTAACTGAGCTCTTACTCTAATCTTCTGTCCACCACCGATGAAGGTAGGGGGATTAGAAATGTCAAAATTGGATTGGGTAAGGTCTATATAACCTATGAATTCCTCAATAGAGGAATATCCTAAACCAAAGGTAAGCAGTCCGGTTTTCTTCTCTTCCACTTCAAAAATCAAATCTATCTGGTCAGGCTGGGAAGTGGGTTGGGTTTTAACTTTCACATCCTCAAAATATCCCAAGTTATAAATTTTCTCCTGACTTCTCTTCACTTTCTCACCATCAAAACTTTCTCCAGGATGGATAAGAATCTCTCTTCTTATCACCTTATCCTTAGTTCTTGTATTTCCCCGGATGTGAATCAATCTTACGTAAAACTTTGGACCTTCCTCGATTTCATATCTTATTTTTGCCTCCTTCTTTTCCCTGTCCACCTCTTTAAAGTACCAAACACGAGTAGTGAGATAACCACGATGGGAATAAAAGTCTTCCAGTTTTTTACTTTCTGCCTCCAGTATCAGAGGATTATAAGGAGAACCTTCCCTCATGGATAGAATTCCTTTAAGTTCGGAAGTAGAGTAGAGTTTATTACCTACTACCTCTACCTTTTTCACCATGTATTTAGAACCTTCTTTTATCCGAAGGGTAAGATAAAGTAGTGTTCCTGTGGGGTCATACTCCATTTTCTTCTCTACCACCTTAGCATCGATAAATCCCCTGCTTTTATACAGTTCTTCTATACGCTGAATATCTTCCTCCAGGACTTCTTTACCAAAGGTACCCCTTCTAAGCAACCCTGCAGGTTTAGTTTTCATAACCTTTAAAATTTGGGAGGTAGGAATATTCTTGTTCCCTAAGATGGTTATTCTTTTCACCTTTATCCGGGGACCTTCCTCAATATCTAAGTAAACCTTAATCTTTCCATCTTCCTCTTCGTATCTGTAACTAACTTTCACCTGGTAATAGCCTTTCTTTTCATAAAGGGAGATTATTCTCTTCACATCTTCCTTTAAAGTCTTTTCCACAAATATATCTCCTTCTGTAAGCACCATTACTTTCTCTATATCTTCTTTAGTAAAAACCTTATTACCCCGGATCTGGATAGAAGTAATATAAGGTTTTTCCTTAACCAAAAATACGACCTTAAGACCGTCCTGATAATCTTCTACATGCACAGAAACATCTGTAAAGTAACCCAAGGCATAAATTCTCTTTATATCCTCTTTAATTGTCTGCCGGAAGAATTTCTCCCCCACCTTAGTTCTTACCTGAGAAAGAACTATTAAGGGAGAGACTCTCTTGGTTCCCAGAACTTTCAATTTTTTAACTATTTTTCCTTCTTCCGCCCTTATAAGAAAAGAAAAAAGAAGGAAAAACAAAAGAGAAAATAGCCTAACTTTTCTCATTCTTCTTTCTCCTCTCTAAATGATTAAGTATTTTTATCAAAGTCTCCTTTAATTCTGTTCTTCTTACCACCATATCTACCATCCCGTGCTTTAACAAGAATTCTGCTCTCTGGAAATTCTCAGGCAATTTCTGTCTTATGGTCTGCTCTATAACCCGGGGCCCAGCGAAGCCTATCAATGCTCCTGGCTCAGCGATTATTACATCCGCCAAGAAAGCAAAAGAAGCACTTACTCCTCCCGTAGTAGGATCAGTAAGAATAGTAATATAGGGAATCCCTTTCTGGTGCAGACGGGCTACCATACCACTGGTCTTAGCCATCTGCATCAGGGAAAGAATCCCTTCTTGCATCCTGGCTCCTCCAGAAGCACATACAAATATTACCGGTAAATTCTTCTCTTCTGCTCTTTCTAAAGCCCGGGTTACCTTTTCCCCCACTACTGATCCCATACTTCCTCCCATGAAAGAAAAATCTAAAACTCCAAAAACTACCCGATGAGGACCAATATTTCCTTCTCCCGTTACTACCGCTTCTTTAAGTCCGGTCTTCTGTTGGGATTCTTTAACTCGTTGGGGGTACTTTTTAGAGTCCACAAAGTGGAGAGGGTCAACGGAGAGTAATTCAGAATCGTACTCTTGAAGACTTCCTTCTTCCAGAAGTTGAGATATTCTTTCCTTCCAATTTATCCGGAAATGGTAGGTACATTTCGGACAGACCCACAAGTTTTTTTCCAGTTGTTTCCTATAGATAATTTCCCCGCATCGAGGACATTTCTCCCATATCCCATCCGGGATTTCTCTCTTTCTCCTCTTACCAGGCTTTCTGAACCAAACCATTTAAAGTAGTCTACCTTTCACTCTTTTTTATGTCAACGAAAGAAAAAACTTTGTGAGGAAAGGCTCACTACCTTATCTCTTTAACTGTTCTTTGAGATATTTAATATGCCCCTTTCCTACTCCCCTCACTTCACATCCCAACCTTAGATACTCTACAATTTCCTTATCCTTAAGGATATTCTGAGCATCTATTATCACACAGGGTTTTCCCACCGCCTCTATTACCTTTTTAGGAGGAAGACCTAAATATTGTCGGTGAGGTACCGCAAAGATGAGAGCATCTTTACCTCTTAAGGACTCCCAGATATTCTTCTCCACCTTTGCTGAAGGTACCTCTGGCCAAACTTTAATCAAAGGGTCATGAACGAAGAGAATAGCCCCTCTCTCTTCCAATGTCTTCCAAAGAATTTCTGAAGGGGAGTGTCGAGTATCTCCCACATCTTTAAGGTAAGAGGCTCCCAAAATAAGAACTTTCTTCTCTTTTAAATCTCCTCCCATGGCTTCCTGTAAAAGGTCTGCTGTATGTAAGGGCATAAGATCGTTTATATTCACGGATTCTACAGATATAGGAAGTCCAACATGCTCAGAAAATTTTTCCCAGCTCTTCCAATGCTCCAGTACCGGGTCTTGGTTAGCCAATTTTAATTTGAATATCTCTTTGTAAGCCCAATGAGCTAAAATCGGGTCTTTGGTAAGGCAATATCCTCCCACTCCCAATCCAGGATTCATTATGTTTTTATGAGTGGGTCTTACTCTAATAGACTCCACTACCTCCCAGAGGTTTATTCCGATAGCCTCTGCCAGTAATGTCCATTCATATATGAAAGCGATATTTGTGGCTCGAAAGGAGTTCTCTAAGGTTTTTGCCAGTTCTGAAGCATTAGTATCGCCTAAACAGAAGAGAGGATACTCTTCAGTATTAAGCACTCGCTTTAAGAAGACCTCAGCCCGCTTGGCTGAATCTTCATCAATTCCTGCATAAGTTCTCCAGAAATCCCGGATAGAACTTACATAATTAGCCCCTGGCATAACTCGCTCATAAGAATGGGCAATACGAGGAGGGTATTTATTTATATCTATCCCTCTTTTTGTGAATTCCTCTTCTAAAATGGGTTTTACGATATTTTTACAGGTACCAGGAGGGACAGTGGTCTCTACTAAGACCAAACAATCGGGCTTTATGAGTCTCCCTAACTGTCTGATAGCCTCCTGGAAGGCTCCCGTATCACAGTATCCTATCTCTGCTCTCCCTAACTCTGGCTTGATAGCATCCAACTGGATATCTACTACCACTATATCGGCCAGAGCATAGGCTTTCTCATGCCAAGTAGCCCTTAAGGTTTTTTTCTCTTTTACCGTTCTTCTGAAAATCTCCGGAACTTCTTTATCTGTAGATTCCACAGGTGGTCTTCCTTCATTTATAACAGGTATCTTCCAAAAGGAACGAGCAGAAGGACGCTGAACCCCGTGAACAAAGTAATAAGACCTCCCCTCCTTATCCACCGCATCAGCAATGACTGCAGCCATAATACATCCTACAAAACCTAACCCCTGAACAGCTACAATCTCTCTTCCCTTCTTTCTCTCCTCCTGAGTGATTCTCTTTATAATTTCTTCCTCTTTACGGTTTTCTTCCTCTGTGGGGAAGGGATAAAATACTCCTTCTGGGGAGTAGGAACCTTTTGCCATTTCTTCCCTCCTTTCACATAAAGGAAGCTCCACTTATGGGTATACCTTCTACAATTAACGGTTTTAAGTTACGAGGAGAATAATACTTTTCCTGTAGCACCCTTTTTACTTCCTCCTCCTTCCCTCTTTTCACTAACACTACCATACTCCCTCCCAGTCCTGCACCCGTTAACCTGGCACCTATAACAAAAGGTAATTCTTTCATCAAATCTACCATAATGTCAAGTTCAGGAACACTGCATCTATAACCTCCAGGGACTTCTTCTAATCTTCTCCTCTCCCTAATTAACCTGTCCAAGTATTCATCTGTAGTCTCCTGTCCCCCCACACCTGCCTCTCCCTTCTGATAACCTATCACTCGATCTCCATCGTGGGCTATATACATCAACTCCCCAATTCTTTTCCAATCTTTTTTCTGGGCTAAAGAAAATACTACCTCTGCCCTACGACATTCACTTATTCCATAGAGAAGAACATCTCTTAAGGCGTAACCTTCCCTCGGCTCTTTATGGGTGGAAAAGACCCTATCTAAGAACTTCCTTTCCTTAGGAAACTCTTTCTTCATTTGGGAACGAGTAATTCTTAAAGGTAAGGATTTTAAAAGAGAGTAAATGTCCTCTTCTTTTATTCCCAGATTTTGGGGATTTATATCTCTCACCCATAAAATTTTATCCTTCCACTCCGGGAATACTTTCTTCAACCACATAAGGGCTAAATCATAGGTAGCTACTCTTTGATTAAAAATGTCTTTAGCCCCTTTTGCCTTCTCCGCGCTTACTCCCGAATGGGTGACTAAGACAGCATATTCTTCCGGGAAAGGAATGTACTCATAGTAAAGAGGGAAAAAACGCAGATGTAGGATATTATCTTCCCTTCCCAAAAGCATGGCTCCATGATCTCCTGCTCCTCCCCTTGTCCCCACTAACCACTCCCCTTCCCCACACAATTCAGTCAGTCTCTCTACGGAAAAAGGGATACCATTCATCTGGCAGAAGGCTAAGGTCGCTCCCACTACCAGAGTAGAGGAAGAGGAAAGTCCTGCATTGAGAGGTATATCTCCCCCTATGGCTAACTTCACTCCCTGCCTCCTCTGAGAGGGAAACTCCTTAGCCAATCTGAGAATTCCTCCTAATAGGTAGTTCCCCCAATCACCCTTTTTTATATTTACCTTCTCTATAAATTTCTCCCAGGAATAAGCATCCAAGAGAGGGAAAAAGTCAGGAATATAAAAAGAGCGGGGAGGATAAGCCTTATTTAAATTACAAGCCTTAAACCACCCTTCCTCACCTTTACTCACCACCATTACCGTCTCACAGGGTAAACAGATATGATTTACAAACCCACCTCTATGCTCTATATGCATTCCCATTAAATTAACTCTGGCTGGGATACGTAAAATTTGAACTTCTTCTTCTCCAAAGTATTTTTCATAGAGGGTAAGTAAACTCAAGAGAAGTTCTTTTTTATGAGAATTAAAGTATACAAAAGTTTCTGTGTCTTGTTCATAAACTTTTTCAGAATCAATCCCCTCTATCCATTTCTTCCATTTAGAGGTAGGAAGAATTCTTCCTTTCATCCCCCAGATTATAGCATAAGAATCTTTCTTTATTCTCTTGGAATAGTTTACTATTTTGGATAAACTAAGGGAGATGATTGCTCTGATTGATTATGGAATGGGAAATTTGAGGAGTGTGGCTAAGGCTTTAGAGAATCAAGGAGGAAAGATTCTTCTTACTTCCAAAACCAAGGATATAGAGAGGGCAGATAAAATCGTTCTTCCCGGTGTGGGAGCCTTCGGAAAGGCGGTGAGGAATCTGCGCTCCTTAGGACTTATAGAACCCCTCAAAAAGGCACTGCAGTCAGGGAAACCTTTTCTGGGAATTTGTTTAGGGCTTCAAATTCTCTTCGAGAAAAGCGAGGAGGGAGGAACTTCAGGATTAGGGATTCTTCCCGGAGAGGTCAAGAAATTCCCCCTACTTTCCGGGATGAAGATTCCTCATATGGGATGGAATACTGTGAAGTTCCAAAAAGAAAACCACTATTCTTCTGCTTGGTTTAAGGGTATCTCGGATGGCTCTTACTTCTACTTTGTACATTCTTACTTCGTGGTTCCTGCCCACAAGGAAATAATCGCTTCTACAACCTTTTACGGGATTGAATTTGTATCTTCTATTGCCTGGAAAAACATATTTGCCTGTCAGTTTCATCCTGAGAAGAGTGGAGAGATGGGTTTGAAATTAATCTCCAATTTTCTTAATATATAAGATGAGGAATCAAACTATTTCCCGGTTGATTTATGCCCTTAATTTATTTTTCTTTTTAAATCTCGAATTCCTCTAATGGTAGGTATATTAGATTTTGGTTCTCAGTATAATCAGTTAATAGCCCGTAGAGTAAGAGAGTGTGGCATTTTCTCCCGTATCTATTCCTTCTCTACCCCTTCGGAAATACTAAGGAAAGAGGGAGTTAGGGCTCTGATTCTTACAGGAGGACCTGCCAGTGTGGAGATGGAAGGAGCTCCTCTTCCTGAGCCTGGGATTTTAAAGATGGGAATTCCTGTTTTAGGAATCTGCTATGGAATGCAGGTAATGGCTAAACTACTGGGGGGAAAAGTAGGAACAGCAGAGAAGAGAGAGTATGGAAGAACTCCTCTTTACTTAGTGGAGAAGAATCCTTTGCTGGAAGGATTCCAGAGAAAAGAGGTGGTATGGATGAGCCATGGGGATAGAGTTGAGATTCTTCCTCCTGGATTTAGAAGTTTAGCCAGTACTCCTAATTCTCCCCATGCGGTTATGGCAGATTATACCCGTAAGTTATTTGGGGTCCAGTTTCACCCTGAGGTAGTGCATACTCCCAAAGGAAAGAAGATTTTCCAGAATTTCCTTTTAAAGATAGCGGGTATAAAACCTAACTGGTCTATGCACTCTTTTTTGGAGAAAACTATGGAAAATTTAAAGAAAAAAGTAGGGAAAGAAAAGGTAGTTTGTGGACTTTCTGGAGGAGTGGACTCCTCTGTTTTAACTATTCTTTTACATAAAGCCATAGGGAAACAACTCCATGCCATATTTGTTGATAATGGGCTGCTAAGAAAGGGAGAAAAAGAGCGTGTCAGAAAGATATTCGGAGAAAACTGGAGAATAAACCTTCATATAGTAGAGGCGAAAGAGAAATTTCTTACTGCTTTAAGAGGCATCACTGACCCTGAGGAAAAGAGGAGAATTATTGGGAGAGAATTTATAAAGGCATTTGAGAAGGAAGCAAAGAGAATCGGTAAAATTAGATTTTTAGCCCAAGGCACCCTTTACCCGGATGTGATTGAATCCACCTCCTCTTTTGGAGGACCTTCCTCTACTATAAAAACCCACCACAATGTGGGAGGGTTGCCTGAGGATTTAAAATTTGAATTGATAGAACCTTTCCGAGAATTATTTAAAGATGAGGTAAGAGAAGTAGGAAGAGAGTTAGGACTTCCAGAAGAGATAATTTCTCGCCATCCTTTCCCTGGGCCTGGTTTAGCAGTGAGGATTATAGGAGAGGTAACCCCGGAAAGTTTAACCAAGGTAAGGGAAGCTGATGCTATAGTGGAGGAGGAGATAAGGAAAGCAGGACTTTATGAAACCCTCTGGCAGGCTTTCGCCATTTATCTCCCCGTAAAATCAGTGGGAGTAATGGGTGATAAGAGAAGTTATGAGAATGTAATTGCGGTAAGAGCGGTACTCTCCGAAGATGGAATGACTGCAGACTGGGCAAGGCTTCCTCACTCCCTCTTAGATAGAATTTCCAGGCGTATTATAAACGAAGTAAAGGGAATAAATAGAGTAGTTTACGATATAAGTTCTAAACCTCCTGCTACCATTGAATGGGAGTGATGTTAGCCAAAAGAATAATACCCTGTCTGGATGTTAAAGAGGGAAGGGTGGTGAAAGGTATTAACTTTGTCAATCTTAAAGATGCTGGAGACCCTGTAGAAAATGCAGCTCGGTACTCAGTAGAGGGAGCGGATGAGGTGGTTTTTCTGGATATCACTGCTACTTTGGAGGGAAGAAGAACCATGCTGGAGGTGGTATCACGAACGGCAGAGAAGGTATTCATTCCTCTCACAGTAGGTGGAGGAATTAGAACCCTGGAAGATATCCGGGAATTACTAAGAAGAGGAGCAGATAAAGTATCCATAAACACTCAAGCAGTTAGAAATCCTTCCCTAATAAAAGAAGCCTCTCAAGAGTTTGGGAGTCAATGCATAGTAGTGGCTATCGATGGAAAGAGAAAAGAAAATAAAAAATGGGAAGTTTATATTAACTCTGGAACTACTCCTACAGGTTTAGATGTGATAGAGTGGGCAATAGAAGTAGAGAGATTGGGAGCAGGAGAGATCCTCCTTACCAGTATAGATGCGGACGGAACCCAGGCAGGCTATGACATTGCTTTAACTCGAGAGGTCTCCCAGAGTGTTAATATTCCTGTAATTGCCTCAGGAGGAGCAGGCAAACTGGAACATTTTTATGAAGCTCTTACCGAGGGGAGGGCAGATGCCGTCCTGGCAGCTTCCCTCTTCCACTATGGTCTCTTATCCATCCAGGAGGTTAAAGAGTATTTAAAAGGGAAAGGAGTAGAAGTGAGGATTTAAAAATGTGTGGAATTTTTGGAATCTATGAACATTCTAATGCCTCTTACCTTACCTTTTTAGGACTTTATGCCCTCCAGCATCGGGGACAGGAGAGTGCGGGGATAGTGTGTGCAGATGGGAGGGAAATAAACTTTCATGTGGGAATGGGACTGGTCTCAGAAGTCTTCTCTCCTCAGATTCTCTCCCAACTTAAGGGTAATATTGCCGTGGGACATGTCCGGTACTCTACCACAGGTTCTTCTGAACTTAAAAATGCTCAACCATTCTTAGTAAGGTGGAGAAAAGGGCATCTGGCTATTGCTCACAATGGGAACCTGGTAAATGCAGCCAGCCTGAGAAGGAGACTGGAAAAGGAAGGTTCCTTATTCCAAACCACTATGGATTCAGAAATCATCATTCATCTGATCGCAAAGTCCTCTAAGAGAGGGATTATAGAAAAAATTGTGGATGCTCTTTCTCAAGTCCAGGGTGCATATTCTCTCTTAATCTTAACTGAAGAAAGTATAATAGCCTGCCGAGACCCTCATGGATTTCGTCCCCTCTCTCTTGGAGAACTGGAAGGAAGTCCTGTTCTTGCTTCAGAGACTTCTGCTTTTGACCTTCTGGGTGCTAAATTTATTAGGGAGATTGAGCCTGGGGAAATCTTGCATATAGATAAAAAAGGACTTCATTCCTATAAACCCTTTCCCTCCTCCTCTCCCTCCTTCTGTATCTTTGAATTTATCTATTTTGCCCGACCGGATAGTTGGATTTTTGGAGGAAGTGTATATGAGACTCGTAAAAAATTGGGGGCAAAGTTATATAAGGAAGCACCTGCTGATGTAGATATGGTAGTTCCCATACCCGATTCTGGTAATTATGCAGCCTTAGGATATGCTCAGGCAGGTAAAATCCCTTTTGAACTGGCTATAATCAGGAACCATTATGTGGGGCGAACTTTTATTCAGCCTTCGCAAAGTATACGGGATTTAGGAGTGAAGGTGAAGTTAAATCCTTCTCGAGATATACTGAGAGGGAAGAAAATAGCGGTAGTGGAAGACTCCATTGTAAGAGGAACTACCTCTCGAATCAGGATGAAGACTTTAAGAGAAGCAGGAGTAAAAGAGATCCACATGAGAGTGAGTTGTCCCCCTCACCGCTTTCCCTGTTACTATGGAATAGATTTCCCTGACCCTAAGGAACTAATCGCCAATAGAATGGAACCGGAAGAAATAAAGAAATTTATTGGATTAGATTCTCTTTATTATCTTTCCTTAGAAGGGATGCTTTCCTGTATGCCCCACCAGGGGAAATCTTTCTGTACAGCCTGTTTTACAGGGAAGTATCCAGTTACTCCGGAAGAGAGGGTGGATAAGTTTATCTTGGAAAAGGGAAAAAATAATTGAGGTCAGAAATAGTATCTCTTATTTTTCTAAAGGATGAGAGTCTGGTTAGAGTTTTTATTAGCCAGCGGGATAGTTATTCTGGCGGGTAGTCGGTTAGCCCGAGTAGGAGATAAATTAGGAGAAATTAAAGGATGGGAAAGAACATGGGTGGGAATTATCCTTCTCTCCTTCTCCACTTCTCTACCGGAACTTTTTACCTCGGTTAGCGCTGCGGGTATAGAGAAACAAGCAGATCTGGCTATCGGGAATAACTTCGGTTCTATCGCCTTTAATTTGTTTCTCATCTCCATATTAGACTTAGTAGAAGGAAAAGGTGCTTTTCTTTACAAATTAAACCCCAACTTAATATTCAGCGGGATGTTTTCTCTTCTCCTGATGATTATGTTGACCATATTTTTATGGCTTAAGTTTCCTGTTGGTCTGTGGAATATAGGAATAGATACTTTCACCATTTTTCTCCTATATTTTTTAGCCTTACGGTTAATTTATCTGCACCAGGGAAAGAATAACTCCCCCCCTGCTTCTTTCCCTAAGCCTAAGAAGGAGAAAAGCAAAAATTTATGGGGTGAATACTTCCTCTGTGCCTTGGCTATCTTGGGAGGAGGAATATGGCTGGCTCATTCTGGGGAGGGGATTGCTAAGACCACTCCTATTTCGCGAACTTTTGTAGGCACTCTTTTCCTGGCAGCGGCCACTTCTCTCCCCGAACTTTCCACTACCTTAGGGGCTTTGAGGATAAAGGCTTTAGATATGGCAGTAGGGAATATATTAGGAGCAAATCTTTTAAATTTACAAATTCCTTTCTGGGCAGATATCTTTTATCGCCGGGGGAATATTCTCTCTGCTGCTTCTTCCTCTCATCTTCTGACTCTCCATATGAGTATGATTATGACCTCCCTTCTCATAATGGGCATTGCTTATAGGTCCAAAAAATCTTTCTTAAGGTTAGGATGGGATTCTATATGTATACTGGGGGTGTATCTCTTAGGAATGTATCTTTTATATCAGGGAGGAAGGTGAAATGAATGACCTTAAAGAATTTATCCGAGATATTCCTGATTTCCCCAAAAAAGGGATACTCTTTCGAGACATAACTCCTTTACTGGCAAATCCTTCTGCTTTCGCTAAGGCAGTCAAAGGAATGATTTCTCCTTTTAAGAAAGAAAATATCCAAAAGGTGGTGGCTATAGAAGCGCGGGGATTTATCTTAGGAGGAGCCATATCTCTTGCTTTAGAAGCAGGAATGGTGCCCGTAAGAAAAAAAGGGAAATTACCTTACCAGACCTTTAAGGCTACCTATAACTTGGAGTATGGAGAAGATGCAGTGGAGATTCACCAAGATGCTATCCGTAAAGGGGAAAGAGTTCTCATAGTAGATGATTTACTGGCTACAGGAGGCACAGCCTCAGCAGCGGTAGAACTGGTGGAAAAGATGGGAGGAGAAATTGTGGGTATAGTTTTCCTTATTGAACTTACGGAATTAAAAGGGAGGGATAAACTAAAAGGATATAAAGTTCATTCTCTGCTAAAATATTGAGGGCGCCAGTAGCTCAGGTGGATAGAGCGGCGGCCTCCTAAGCCGCAGGCCGGGGGTTCGAATCCCCCCTGGCGCACAGAAGAAAGGAGTAAGAGATGAAAATTAAAAGAGCATTGTTAAGTGTTTACGATAAAAAGGGTATTTTAGAATTTGCCAAGGGGTTAAGCGAACTGGGTATAGATATAATCTCCACCGGTGGGACAGCCAGATTGCTGAAGGAGAAAGGAATTAAAGTAAGAGAAGTATCTGAGATAACTGGATTTCCAGAGATTCTGGGAGGAAGGGTAAAAACCTTACACCCCCTTATCCATGGAGGGATATTATTTAAAAGAGGTGTAGAAAAACATGAGAAAGAAATAAAGGATTTAAAAATTTCTCCTATTGACTTGGTAGTCGTTAACCTTTACCCCTTTAAAGAGGTTTCCACTCAACCGGGTGTAGGATTGGAGAAAGTATTGGAAAATATTGATATAGGCGGACCTACTATGATAAGAGCAGCAGCCAAAAATTTCCCCTACGTGATTGTAGTAGTAGACCCTGAAGATTATCCTAAAATTTTGGAAGAACTTAAGAGAGAAGGAGACCTGAGTTTAGAGAGAAGAAGGAAACTGGCGGAGAAGGCATTTATCCATACTGCCTCCTATGATATAGCCATTTCCCGTTACTTTTTTACCCTGGAAAGAGACAAAATCCCTCCCCATCTCTTTATAGATTCTCCCCTCAATCAAACACTTCGTTACGGAGAAAATCCTCATCAAAGAGCCATGTTTTATTCTTACCAAGTAAAATGGAGAAAACTGGGTGGAAAGGAGATCTCTTACAACAATCTACTGGATATGGATTCTGCCCTGAGGATACTCAAAGACTTCTCCCCACCAACGGCAGTGATTATAAAACATACCAATCCCTGTGGTCTGGCTTCTGCAGAAGACCTTTTATCCGCCTATATAAAAGCCCGTCAGGCAGACCCTGTGAGTGCCTTTGGGAGCGTAGTGGGGGTCAATAGAGAAGTGGATGAGAAACTTGCTCAAGAACTGATATCTACCTTTATAGAGATAATTCTTGCTCCTTCCTTTACTCCTGAAGCCTTATCTATACTTTCTCGTAGACCTTCTCTCCGAGTAATAGAAGGGATTAATGTAGAAGAAAAATGGGAATATAGAAGTATTGAAGGGGGGATTCTGGTTCAAGAAAGAGACCTGGATATAGAAGAGGAAGATACCTGGCAACTGGTGAGTGATAGACCTCCTACAGAGAAAGAAAAGAGAGACCTTCTCTTTGCCTGGAAAGTGGTGAAGCACGTCAAATCCAACGCTATCGTAGTGGCCAAAGATAACTGTACCCTGGGGATAGGAGCAGGACAGATGTCCCGAGTGGATGCAGTAAAACTGGCTATCTCCAAGTGTCAAACTTCACCTCAGGGAGCTGTTATGGCCTCTGATGCTTTCTTCCCCTTTAGAGATTCTATTGATGAAGCAGCCCGTGCAGGAATCACGGCTATAATAGAACCTGGAGGATCCAAGCGCGATGAGGAATGCATAAAAGCAGCCCAGGAACACGGAATAACCCTAATTTTCACCGGTAAGAGACACTTCCGACATTAACATCTTATGGATAACCTTGGACTTGCCGATACCATTGCTGCTATCTCTACCCCTCTGGGAGAAGGAGGGATAGGTATTGTAAGGTTATCCGGTCCAAAAGCCTTAGAGATAGCGGATAAACTTTTCCAAGGTAAGATAAAACCCTCCCAAGCCTCCACCTATACCACTCATTATGGTCGCATATCCCATAAGGGAGAATTTATAGATGAAGTGATCTTAACGGTTATGCGAGCACCTAAAAGTTATACTCGGGAGGATGTGGTGGAGATAAACTGTCATGGAGGAATTCTACCTTTAAGAAAAACCTTGGAGGCGGTCTTAGAGGAAGGAGCACGACTGGCTAAACCAGGAGAATTTACTCTAAGAGCCTTCCTTAATGGAAGGATAGACCTGGCTCAAGCAGAGGCAGTATTGGAAATTGTAAGGGCAAAAAGTGAAAGGGCTTTAAAAAATGCGGTTAACCAACTGGAGGGAGGGCTTTCCCACTATATTCGGGAAATAGAAGATTTACTACTCCATCTCTTAACACATCTGGAAGCCTCTTTGGACTTTCCAGAAGAGGAGTTAGAGATAATCTCCCTTAAGGAAGTAAAAGAAAAAATTAAAGAGGCAAAAACTAAACTCTCTTCTCTCTTGGCCAGAGAAAAAGAAGGAAGATTACTCAGAGAAGGAATAATGGTAAGTATTGTGGGAAGACCTAATGTAGGAAAGTCTACCCTTCTAAATCAACTGGTGGGTAGAGAGAAAGCCATAGTTACTGAAATTCCTGGAACCACCAGGGATTTGATTGAAGACTGGATAAGTATTGAGGGTATTCCTTTCCGGATAGTGGATACTGCAGGGTGGAGAGAGGTGGAAGAAAGAGTAGAAAAGGAGGGGATTAAGAGAACGGAAACTGCCATGAAGACTTCAGACCTTCTCTTAGTAATGTTAGATATAAGTGAAGGACTGAAAAGGGAGGATAGAAAGATTATCGAAGATACGGAAGGGAAGAATCGTATTCTGGTGATTAATAAGATAGACCTAAAAAGAAAATGGTCTGCAGAGTCTCTTCCTTCCCCTACCGTGGAGATTTCTGCCCTTAAAGGAATAGGTCTGGAGAAATTGAAAAAATTGATGGTTAAAAAAGTAATGGAAGGAGAAATTATGGGAGGAGAGGGACCTCTGGTAACTAACATGAGACATGTGGAGTTACTCCAGAGAGCATATACTTCTCTTGCCCAGGCAGAAAAAGCCCTCCAGGAAGGATTAAGTGAGGAGTTTCTCTCTCAAGACCTCAAAGAGTCACTTTCTGCCCTTAAAGAGATTAGAGGTGAGGAAGTGGGAGAAGAAATTTTGGAAAGGATATTTTCCCAGTTCTGCATAGGTAAGTAGGAGGTAGGAATGGATAAGGAAAGAATTAAGAAAGCAGTGAGAGAACTACTCCTGGCTTTAGGAGAAAACCCAGAAAGAGAGGGATTAAGAGAAACTCCAGAGAGAGTAGCAAGGATGTATGAAGAAATACTCTATGGGTACAGGGAAGACCCTCGTAAAGTATTGAAAGTACTTAAAGGTGAAGATTTTGACGAACTGGTTCTGGTTAAAGACATACCCTTTTATTCCCTCTGTGAACACCATCTCCTCCCCTTTCATGGAAAAGTTCACGTAGGATATATTCCTCAACAAAACCGGATAACAGGAATAAGCAAGCTGGTAAGAGTGGTGGAGATACTTTCTCGCCGGCTTCAAATTCAGGAAAGACTTACCACCCAGGTGGCGGAAGTTATTGAGGAAACTTTAAAGCCTAAGGGAGTAATTGTGGTCATTGAAGCAGAACACCTGTGCATGACTATGCGAGGAGTAAAGAAACCAGGGAGTAAAGTTAGAACTTCAGTGGTAAGGGGCATCTTCCGAGAAAATGAAAAGACCAGAATGGAAGCCTTGAGTCTTATAGGAAGATAAGGGTAAAATACCGCATTAAATAATTAGGGAGGAGGGAGAATGAAGGAAGAAAACTTAAAAGGGAAAACCGTATTGGTTACTGGAGGGGCTGGTTTTATAGGTTCTCATATAGCCGAGAAATTGGTAGAGATAGGGGCAAGAGTGAAGATACTGGATAACTTTTCTTCCGGGAAATTGGAAAATATAGAAAGTTTCAAAGATAAAATTGAAGTTATAGAAGGAGACATAACGGATCTCTCCCTTCTCCTTAAAGTCATGGAAGGAGTGGACTACGTCTCCCATCAGGCTGCTTTGCGTTCCGCACCCAGATCCGTAGACCTTCCTCAACTTTATACCCGGGTAAATGTAGAAGGGACTTTAAATGTCCTAATTGCGGCTAAAGAAAGAAAAATTCGCCGGGTGGTTTACGCTTCTTCTTCTTCCGTATATGGAGACAGTCCCCTTCTTCCCCAAAGAGAAGAACAGTACCCCTCTCCTTTAACTCCCTATGCGGCTTCCAAACTAACAGGAGAACTCTACTGCTCAATGTTTACCAAAACTTACGGTCTTTCTACAGTCTCTTTAAGATACTTCAACGTATTTGGACCCCGTCAATCCTTAGAGTCTCAGTATGCCGTAGTTATTCCCAAGTTCATACATTGCTTTCTTAAAGGAGAACCCCCTCCTGTACATGGAAGTGGAAAGCAGTCTCGGGATTTTACTTATATTGACAACGTGGTATATGCAAACATCCTGGCTCTTACTAAAGAAGGAATTGAGGGAGAGGTTTTTAACACAGGAGAAGGGAAGACTGTCTCTATCCTGGAATTATTAAAATATCTGGAAGAAATATCCCAGAAGAAAATAAAACCCGTCTTTACTCCTCCCCGTCCTGGAGACCCTCCTCATACTCTGGCAGATTTAAATCGCGCTTCCAAACTCTTAGGTTACCATCCCATAGTAAGTTTTAAAGAAGGACTTAAAAGAACCTATGACTGGTTTGCCGAGAGATGGAGATAAAAGTCCCCCTTTTTAACTTGCAGAAGGAAAACCATAAAATCTGGGAAGAGATAAAAGATCCTTTAGCCACTCTTTTTAAAGAATCTAAATTCATCTTAGGGGAAGAAGTGAAAAAGTTTGAAGAGGAGTTTGCTGCCTATTGCGGGACAAAATACGCTGTAGCCGTGAACTCTGGAACTTCTGCACTCCTTCTTTCCCTTCTGGCTTCAGGAGTCCGAAAAGGAGAGGAGGTAATTACTGTGCCTTTTACTTTCATAGCCACGGTGGAAGCCATTATTTTTGCTGGAGCAAGACCTGTATTTGTAGATATCCATCCCCAAACCCTTACCTTAGATGTGGAAAAATTAGAAAAGGCTATTACTTCTAAAACAAGAGCCATCATACCAGTGCATCTGTTTGGAGAAGTCTGCCATATGGAACCTCTTATGGAAATCGCCAGAAGATATAATCTTTTAGTAATAGAGGATGCCTGTCAGGCACATGGGGCAGAATATTTACCCTGGAATAAAAAAGCAGGCAGCATGGGTGAATGCGGATGTTTCAGTTTTTACCCTACCAAAAACTTAGGAGGATGGGGGGAAGGAGGAATGGTAGTAACGGACAACCCCGAGTTGGCTCGCAGAATTAAAATGCTAAGAGACCATGGCTCAGTGAGAAAATATCTTCACCAAATGGTGGGGTTAAACTGCAGAATGGAATCCTTTCAAGGACTGATTCTACGTCATAAATTGAAATCCTTAGAGGAAAGGAACAGTAAAAGGAGAGAGTTAGCCTTTCTTTACCATAATCTTCTTAAAGACTTAAAGGAAATAGTTATTCCTCGTTCTCCCCCTTACTCTAAGGGAGTCTTTCATCTTTATGTGATCCGTACCTCACAAAGAGAAGAACTAAAAAGATATCTGGAAAGACAGGGAATCCAGACCGGTATTTACTATCCTCTTCCTCTGCACCTTCAGGAATCTTTGAAGTTTTTAAAATACCGGAAAGGAGATTTTCCCGTCTCCGAAAAACTTTCCCAAGAGGTCCTGGCCCTTCCTCTCTATCCGGAACTGGATAAAGAAACCGTCATTTGGATAACTACCCAAATACGAAAATTTTTTAAAAGCCCCACTTAAAGGAGTAGGAATGAATT
>CAZSGC010000007.1:0-30082 GCA_964606225.1 uncultured bacterium
GTCGTGCTGAATACGGATACTCAAGGAAGAACTCTGATAAGAAACAGATAATAGTTGGGATAGTAATGAGGGAAGAAGGGATACCTATAATGCAGAAAGTATTTAAAGAGGAGAATTCTTGTAGCAGATAGAGGTTGTGTAGATAGAGAATTGATAAAAGAGATAGAAGAAGGAAAATCTTTAAGGGAGAAAGGAGAAAATTATCTTATGCAAACAGAGATTCCTTCCTCTTTATGCGAGACCTTTTAAAGAACTCAAAATGGGATTTCCTCCTCGAATCCTTACTTGTAATGACACGCCCCTCACTAATCCCCAAATCTCTTTATTTATGCCCTTTCAGAAATCAGGGTGCCTTAATTGAGTTAAGCTATCAAAAGTTTAACTTCTAATAACTAAACTATTACCCAAAGATTCACTCGCTGGTTTGTCCCTCTTAATTATTGTACCTTAATATCACTCCTAAAACCTTATCCGGTTCGTTCAGGATGGTTTCAAAGGCCTGAGGTGCATCGTCAATATCATATTCATGTGTAATCAAGGATTTCACATTAATCTTTCCCACCGAAATCAGTCTTAAAAACTCTTCCATATTTCTGTTTTCAGTCCATCTGACAAAACCGACAGGATAATCCTGTCCATTTTCTTCGTAATTGGGATCGTATCGACCTGGTCCATAAGATCTCGAAATCAACAGGTCAACTTCTTTGGCATAAAGAGGTCCACGTTCGATCGTTAATTTTACATCACCAACTACCACAATACGACCTTTATCTCTTACCATCTCTATAGCTGTTTTAATCGGGGCGGAAGAATTTGGATTGTTGGCACAGACTATAACTGCATCTGCTCCAAATCCGTTGGTTAGTGATTTAACCTCCTCAAGACACCTTATATTTTGGGCATTAAAAACATGTTCTGCCCCCAATTTCTTAGCTAATTCTAATCTCTGATGAATAAAATCAGTGGCTATTACTTCTGCTCCGGCAATTCTGAGTATCTGCGCGACTATTTGACCTATAATACCCAATCCCATAACCACTACCTTTTCCCCAAAAGAAACCTGGCATCTTCTGACTCCATGCATAGCAATGGAACCTATGGCTACAAAACAGGCTTCTTTAGCAGAAAGATTTTTAGGGCACTTAACAAAAAGATTTTTAGGAACATAGCATATCTCGGAATGAGAAGCATACCCCCCGCCGGCACAGGCAACCAGGTCTCCAATTTTAACCTCCGTGAGAGCTTTGTGCTTAGCCACAACAATGCCACTATTACTGTAACCAAGAGCTAAAAAATCTCCTTTCTTTTTTGGATTCTTTCGTCTCCGAATAAGCACTCCGCTTTCTGTACCTGAACTAATAAGAGAGTATTTAGTCTTGCTCAAAATTCCCATCTTTTCCAACTTTGGTTCTTTCGCTTCCCGGATAACGATATTTCCTCTACTATCCACAAATAGTTTTTTCATCTTGTCTCACCCTCCTTTTTAATATAAAGAACTTACGAATCTATGAAGTAATACGAAATTCTCGGTGATAATTCTCTATATTTAGAGAATTGTATCAAAGACTTAAAGCCTTGCAAAGTTTCCGCAAAAGAGGTAGAGACTGTCCTCTTTATGCTTTTCCAAATAAATTCTATTGATTTTTCTCTTCATCTCTTTGACCGGCTCAATATTTTTTCGCGAATTCCACCAAATCGCAAAGTTTAGCTTGGGCTAAACATAGGCTTGTATCGGCAGCGCCGTAATAGATATTGACTATACCGTCTGGATTTGGAATGGCAGCAGTTGGGAAACAGACGTTAGGCACAATCCCTTGACATTCATACATCTCGGTAGGACCAAATAAAAAATTCTTAGCTCGTCTAATAACACGTGTCGGATTATTCAAATCAAGTAGAGCAACGCCCACCCGATAAACCAATCCGTTACAAGTCTTACGTGTACCGTGATAGATAATAAGCCATCCTTCTTCGGTCTTGATGGGGGGAGCTCCCGCGCCGCATTTCCATGAGTCCCAGTAGTACTTCCGTGGCGGTAAAATTGAATGAAAATTTCCCCAATGAATCAAGTCGGGTGAACTAGCACACCAAATGCCAGAAGGAGAATCAGTACCTCCAGGAGATGGTCTGTCAAGCCTCCAAAATAGTCCATCAATTTTCTCTGGGAAAATGACAACATTTCGGTTGTTGGGTTCTGTGATAATTGCAATTTTCTCAAAGTTTTTAAAATCTTTCGTGGCATCCAGACCTGTTTGCACACCGTACTCATTCTCAATAGCATAAGTAATATAGTAGGTACCATCTTCAAAGGCAGTAATCCGTGGATCATACCAAGACTGTTGATATCGAAAGAAGTACTCCTCGTTTGAATGGGGCAGTTGAATGGGGCCACCTTTTAGCCTGAAATGAATTCCATCCTCGCTTTCCGCTACATAATGATGTACTACTCCTGTGCGCATATCAGCACGGATGATGGCCATGTATTTATCTTTGAATCTCGCGACAGCTGAATTACAGACCGAAGCAGCACCTGGGATATCTGACGCCTTCATAATTGGGTTAGCGGGGTAACGAGAAACGATATCCGGAACATCTGCTCGCACCTGATGAGCCTCCACATAAATATTATGTATTGTCATATCCTCACCTCCTCTTAAGTTACCTTCTTATTCATAGGGTTTGTCTATTCCGTTTACCTATCAACATTGTTTTATTTCCTCGTTTCTTTATACCCCTAAAAACTTTTCGACATGAGAAAAATGTTATACTTCTTTCCCTCAGTTCTTAACCTATCTTCCAAAACACTTTCTATAGTAAAGCCAACTTTCTTAAAGAGCTCACATCTTTCAGTAGGAAACTGTCCAATGTACAAATAGACCTTCTCTACCCCTTCTGCTCTACATGTTTCCTTCACTCTATCTAAAATATAAACGATTATTTCTTTCTTCCAATGATAAGGACTTAAGTAAATATCAAGTAATCTTATATGCGCTTCTTCAGGAGCAAAAGGCTGTTCCCTTCTAAATAAACCTGTAATTCTATTAAACAGAGGAGATAAAGTAACAAAACCCACCACTTTCCTATCTGAAATTATTGTCTTAGCTATTATACCATTGGCATTTTTGCCCAATAAATTTCTCACAATGAGACCTTTTGATATAACTCCTTTGAAAATTCCTAAAGAGTAATTTTTGATTAACGTAGCAGTGTCACTATTTATAAGCATCTGGATTCCTGGATAGTGTCCCAGAGAAAGGTCTGAGATGAAAATCTCCTTCTCTCCAGTGTTATAGTATTCCTTTATGAACTTCTTTGGAGAATCAATCCCGAAGAACTTACCCATCCAGGCTCCCTTAATCGAAGTTAGGTCCATAAAACCAAATTTTAAATAGATACCTCTATAAGCAGGAGTTGTCTCACCACCGCTTGTTAAAAAGACTGCTTTTACCCGCTCTTTTTCAAGGTAATCAAGACAGGCTTTGGTGAGTTTGCTACCTAACCCACGACGTCTGTGCTTAGGATGGATATGGAGGCTTTCATATAAAGCAATCTCATTATTAATCTTGGGTCGAACAAGATAAACAGCTCCAACTATTTCTCCATTATATTCAGATACGAAAGGGATGACATCCTTAAACTCATAATATCTTTTGATAAAAATTTCACACAATGCGTTCCTGGATGATAAAACCACTTTGAGTTCCCGTTCAGGTTCTATGTTAATAGGCACATTAAACATGTTTAAAGTAATCTCTTCAGAGAAAGCTCCTATTATTCCTTTTTCTTTTACTCTATCTTCAAGTATGCTTAAACCAGAGGAGTAAGAGTAAAAATCTATAAGTAGGTGAATTTCTCCTCTATCTAATCTTCTTATCTTGTACATGCCTATTAAGGTTTCCTCTTGAGGAATTCTTTATATCTCTTCCCAGCACATAATAACCTTAAAACACAACTTTCGGTAAGGTGAAAAATAACTGTTGGCGCTGCCATTCTCAAATCATAAATCGGATTCATCTACTATAAGATGAAGAAGTTTTGTTCTTTTATTTTCTAACTTGATTTTGAACTTTTTCCTATTATTAAAAAGAGGAATATCTTTTCCACTCTCTCTATCTTTAACAGAGCGGATTTTAAATTTTTTTGAAATAATTGTTTCCTCCACAGGTAAATCGTCTTTGTAATTTGATAAGAGCATCAGTATTTCCTTTCCCTTCTTCAGTGCCTCTACATGGATCCTCCCTGACGAAGAAGTGAAACTATCAACTTTCTTACCAGAGATAATTATATCTTCTACTCCAGCCACGCTATCTATTACACGGGAATAATGATAAAAGTCTTCCGGTTCCCAACTTCGTGCACTCCACCAGGTTATCCCCCTGGCCCCATTTAGAAGACACTCGTATATAGCATATTCCATTCGAATCGGAGGGAACTCACCACTGTCACCTGGTGTTAGCCAGGGAACAATATCACTCTGCGGCAATAAGTCTCTGGCATTTGCTATAAGATTTCGCAACTCTTCCAAGTTCTTTGCTAACAGAGGTGAATAATACGCAGGCTGGGCAATTTGTAGCGTCTCAGGATATAAATCTAGAAAGCGCCATGCATGCTGGTAAGGTTGATACTCCCCACCAGGATAGATATTGAAGGAACCGAAATATACTTTATTGATACCAATCTCTGCAGCCTTCTTTTTGATACCATTAACGACATCTTCCATCAACTCCTTACCCATCGCCTCAAAAAACTTTTCCCAGGAATCTAATCCCATCTCTTCAAACCTTGCTCTACAGCGGGAACACTGTTTTGCTCCCCACTTTTCCGGACCTTTCCAACCCCATAACTCTGTATCTAAGAATACCCACTCGGCGCGGGTAATAGAGTACTCATTTGCTATCTTATTAATCTCTCTTTTATAGTATTTTCCCCTATATGAAGGGCACAAACGACCAGAGGTTTTACCTCCTGGAAGCTGGCAAAAAACTTCTGGTTCTTTATCCCATCGCTCTTTAAAGAAGTTATGAAATGGAGAAACATGAAAAGCTACTTTGAAACCATGTTTGTGAACATCATCAAAAAATTTACTCCAATGAACATCATCCACACCACAAGCAGGAATCACATTGAATCCAAGATGTTTAAAAACATTAAAGACATCCGGCCAGAGAGCAAGATATTCAATCGGATAGGTGCCCAGTCCAAAGACAAGCAAATCGTTGGGTCTCCTTGCCGGAGGAATTGTGAAAGCCTCAACACGCTGGGTAGTGATGGAAACATTCTCTGGTTCATTTCCCCATTTCGCTATAAACTTCATTTCTCCTGACTCACCGTCTTTCCAGTCTTTTGAATTCAACCAAAGCCTTCCCCAGCTTCTATCGTTGTAGGTCTTGACCTGAGCTTTCAGGATATTATTGCCAACTTCATCAATGTCTCTATAAACCTTCAGCCCTTTCGTTTTTTTATAACTCATGGGGCTTATTAGCTCATCACGGCCTAAGATAGCAGCCTCAACCCAAAGCCCCGGAGGCGTTATAATAGTCAACCACACGTTTCCAGTCTTGTCCTGTCGGGTGTCCAGACAGCCAAAGTATCCAGGAGTTAAAATATTCCGGCTGAATCTGTAAACATTTCGGGGGAAATAGAAAGTTATTCCGTTTATATTGAGGTCTACTGGCCTTCCTGCAAACTGGACGTCTTCGGGTTTAAATTTACCCTTTATTACCTGAATTTCATCCAAGACAGTCATAAATCCGCTGGAGCGAATTACGATGGCAATAAATCTTCCTCTTGTTTTCAGATTTCTAAATTCCAACCAATGAGTCCAAGGAACACCCTTCTCTTCAGGAATACCAAATTTTCTGGCATCCACATCTTTTTCAAAGGTACAAACTGGATAGAATAACTTTCTATCTTCACTTGCAAGAACTTCAACCGTTTGCGGAAACAGAATTGACCTCTGTGCACCTCCCCCTTGCAAATGTATTTTTACAGAACCTACAGGCATTACTTTCTCAAGGTCTATAATAATTCTTACGTAAGGTTGATATGCCCATGCTACTGCATCTTGCTCATACCATAGAGCTCTTTTACTGGATACCTTTCCATCTGTTAGGTCGCGCTTATCCGTTTCCCCTTTTACTGTCAGGATATAATTAGGATCTGGTTGAAGCAAGTACTTTTTACCCAAAGCTAAATTTTCTTCCCCCATCTTACCCCGTGCTTCATTTATCGCACTCACACTTGAAGGTGTTTTAGCCTCACTTGAAATGATTACTTGATCTATTATCCCCTGAAACAAATTCTTTGGTGTTTCCTTAACAATTGCACCGATAGTAAAATCTATATTATTCACGTTAATTTCAAATTTCGCTCGCAGATAAGATTGCTTTTCTCCATTAATATACAATACCATTTGTTGTCCGTCATAGCTCGCCATAATGTGGTACCAGGTGTTCGCAGATAGAATTATTCTTTTTTCAATCCCCCAATACTTGCCATTATTATCAACAAAGTAAAGTTTTACTTTCCCACCTTCATATTGCAACCAATACGACCGCCGTTTCCCAGCCAGAAACATTGTTGGACTATCTTCAGTAAGATCTTTATCTGGTTTAATCCAAATTGATATAGTTACTTCATTTTTGACATTTAAGCTGTCATTAGAAGGAACTATTATGTAGGTGTTTATCCCATTAAAATACAACCCTTTTCCGAATTTACCCTTTTCTATTTTATACTCCCCATATATCGTGCCATGATTGTTGTTTTTGGATTCATCACGAACAATCCTGTCCTTTATTTCATCAAAACTCATAAACAGAATTGTACTTCTGTCAACTAAATACCTTCTACTATCTCTACTTTGCTGAGATTCTGCGTCATTTTGACCAATGATCAGTCCTAACAACATAACGGAAATTAAAAAACATCTCATTTTCTCCTTCCTCGGTAATACATTAATCGCATAATTCCTTACACAAATTGTCTCTTTCAAAAACTTGCAATAATTCTCTATGTTTCCACAAACCTTTCCTTAGGGCTGAAATCCGGACACCCCTTTCATAAAAAGGGTAATCGTAGGGCTTCCTGTATCGGTTGCCCAAACTTGAGTCTGAAGGTCGGGTAAAAATTTTCGTAAAAAGTTGCCCCTGACCACCGGCCAGGGGCTTCAGTCTTACCACTATATCTTATGGCCCTGTTACTGAGGGATTAAAGAGTGCCTTCTCATTCTCAAAGATGTATTCCGGTCTATGCCATTCTACATGCCCATCATAGTAAAGATAGTTCAAGCCTCCATTATGTCTCATCTCATCTGCATCCCGAGCATCTGCATCTCCTCCATAAACACCCGTAAGGGCATAACCATGGTGACGGGTAAGGAACCAGGTTCCCGAAGAATTTGTCTCTGGTGGGTCAGGTGCCAGAGGCCAGTGATTGCCCGCTCCATCTGACCACCAGTTATCGTATATAACGATAGTCCCTGCAGTATCAATTATTTCTGAATCTGTTACTGGGAAGGTGGGATATCCAGCAGGAGCGGGTCGGTCAGGAAAGATATATTTACTTCCTGAATAACCCCCTGCTACAAATGCTCCCGAACCTGGAGTAAATGTCCATTCCGGTCTGGAGGGGCATACGAATATATCCTTATTTTGAGTAAGGCTATAGAGTAAATCCTGCCACCAAACATATGGACGAGCATTCTTGTAACGTCCAGGTGGATTCATCTCGTCGTACTCGTTTCGGTACATGTGTAAAGCAATGTTAATCTGTTTCAAGTTATTCTGACACACTGCTGTTCTTGCCTGTTCTCTAGCTCTATGAAGGGCAGGTAATAACATTGCTGCCAAAATTGCTATAATCGCTATCACCACCAGTAACTCGATTAAGGTGAAGGCGGGGGAAAGTCCCCAGATGCTACGAATCTTCTTTAACATCTATCTCACCTCCTTTCTTTTGAGGATTTAAGATTTAAAAGAAAAATCATAATTATTCCTATCTTCCTCATTATACTCATTATACCGTTAATGAATTCTTTGTCAAGTTTTTTTCCCTTCCTCTTATCCAAAATTCTCTCTAAGTATAATAAAAACAGGGCTTCCGTTAAAAAAACGGAAAGAATTTTCCCGTTCTTTCAATTTGACAACCTTTTACCCGACGAGAACATTTATGAAATTCACTTTCCTGACCTCGCTGTTTCCTTTTTATCCGGAAAGGGGATACCTTCTTAAACTTTTCCGCAAAGTCCTTGAGCCTTCTTACTGCTTAAAGAGTTATAGCACGCCTGCTGTATGTTCCCGAACTTGTGCATTAAGAAAGAATTACTCAAAAATTAGATTAGAGCAAAAAGACACTTCATTTATGCTTTTCAGCCCATTTTTTCTTCATCTCTCTCATCTCTTCTGTCCAGTGAATAGTGGAAGCTGGTGTCTGGTTCCTTGGGTCATAGATCCACTCTCCATCCTTAGTACGTTTTACCGGTTTTCTCTTTTCAGGAGGTAAAATATCAAATTTTACGTGAGGTTCTATCTGATACCAGTAGGCAACTGAAGCATAGTCATTGGCAAGATGATTTCCGTGACCGTGTTCTATAGTGACTCTTATTTCCTTTTGAAAATGTACTGGATTTTCTATGTGGAAAACGTAAGAGGTTTGATACCCACCTGTATTCTCTTCATGAATTGAGCTACCATTTCTTAAAAAAGCATTTTTCTGCATCCCATAGGCATGATTGAAATAATCCTCACTTCCTGTCCCGTGTAAGTCCGGAGGCCACTTGTATCCGTCTACCCATATCATGTCATCTCCTTCTCCCCACCATGTTCCCTGGAAGTTAGCTACAGAAAGGTTACAGCCGATATAATGTCCCTTTCCCTTCGCTTCAAGTATGAGATAATTATTCTCCCAGGCTACTTTCTCTCTATTTACAATATTTGCCTCGGGTGTATTCACAGTTATTTCATGCCCCCATCCTGAGCAGGGATTCTCTCTTCTGAACTGAGCATGGAAGTAGGCAAAATCCTCAGGTAAATCTTCCTCATAGAGCTCGTAGTCAATATAGAAATACTGTATGTGAATTTCTTCGCCTTCATTTACAAGTTCGATCCTAGCTCTTCTTCTGAAAGGCATGGGAACATAGCAGTTCAATGCACAGGTCTGGTTAAATTTGTTATTGTGGCTTGTGGAGGCAGTAAAGAGAAGAGATTGGAAGGAATTGACTATTTCATTTCCTAAACAGAAAAAATCTCCTAAGGGAGTGAGTACACTGGGATATTCTTCATCATCCCAGTAGATTTTCAAAACCACATCACGATAACCTCTTGGTTGTGCCATCCATATGTGGGTAATCATACCAGGGCCTTTAATATCAGCCAGCACCCGAGACTCTCCTGGTTCTATACTCCAAGCGTCTTGATTCCTTCCTGTAGTATCCCAGGAGGACTTTCTTAACGTTCGCGCCTTCTTCAACCTGGGAAGAGTATCACCTAACATAATACACCTCCTATATTTATCAGGGAGCAATTAGGGATTAAGGAGACTTTTCCCTTAAGCGTGGGTAGAATTCCTCAAAGGGGAAGGTATTCAAAACATCCTGTTTTCTCAACCACCCTCTCCGGGCTACCCATACCCCATACTTTATCCAGTCCAATTGAAGAAGATGATGGGCATCTGTATTTATAATCAACTTAACTCCCATCTCCTTAGCCATGCGAGCATGGACATCTTTTAAATCCATCCGGTCGGGGAAAGCGTTTATCTCAAGAGCAGTACCCGTATCTCGGGCTACCTGCATAACTTTCTCCATCTCCAGAGGATAAGGCTCCCTTTCTCCTAAGAGTCTGCCTGTAGGATGACCTATTACATGGACATAAGGATTTTCCATAGCCTTTATAATCCTCATGGTTAAGGTCTTAGCATCTTGCTTAAATCCGCTGTGAATAGAAGCAATCACTATATCCAGTTCCTTAAGGAATTCATTGGGATAGTCTAAAGTCCCATCTCCCAGAATATCCACTTCTATACCTGCCAGAATCTTTATCCCGGAGATGCTGGAGTCTATCTTTCTTATCTCTTCAATTCTTCGATAAAAATCTTCTTTACTCACCCCTCCTGCCACTTTCAAAGTCTGGGAGTGGTCACAAATCCCTATATATTCATAACCTCTCTCTCGGGAAGCCAGTGCCAGTTCCTTGACAGTATTGGCTCCATCACTCCACTTGGAGTGAATGTGGAGGTCTCCTCTTATATCCTGAAGAGTAATAAGGGAGGGAAGCTCTCCCTTCATTCCCGCCTCAATCTCCCCACTATCCTCACGAAGTTCCGGAGGTATAAAGGGAAGTTCTACACTACGGAAAACATCTATCTCCTCCTCCCCTCCCACTCTCTCTTCTCCTCCTTTCTTACGAGCAAATACCCCATATTCGTTAATTTTAAGTCCCTTTTTTACCCCCAGTTCTCGAATTCTTATGTTGTGAGCCTTAGAACCTGTAAAGTAATGAAGAGCCGCTCCAAAACTCTCTTCTCCCACTACCCTTACATCCACTTGCCTCCCCTCTCCGATCAGACAGGAAGACTTGGTCTCCCCTTTAACCAGAACCTCTCTCACCTGGGGAAGAGAAGTGAAGACCTCCATCACCCGGGAAGGGTTGGAAGAGGTAACCAGTATATCCACATCTCCAATAGTCTCTTTTCTTCTCCTTAAACTCCCACAATAGGAGATTTTGTTTACTTCTTTTAACTCTTTCAAAACTTTTATTATTCCCTCAGCAATCGTTAAAGCCTCATGCAAGGGAATACGCTCCTTTCTTCCCTTAAGAAGTTGAATGCCTTTTATTATATTCTCCTCGGTCTTGGCTCCCAATCCAGGTAAAGAACGTAGTTTTCCCTCCCGAGCAGCCTTCTCCAGTTTCTCTACTGTATCTATCCCCACCTTGTGATAAAGCAGAGACACAGTTTTTGGTCCCATCCCTGGAATCTTAAGCATCTGTAGTAAACCGGCAGGAATCTCCTTCTTAAGATTCTCATAATAGGTGAGTTTTCCTGTCTCTAAGAGTTCCTTTATCTTCTCCGCTATACTTGCTCCCACACCCGGTAATTCAGAAAGTTTACCTTTCTCATATAACTGGGAGATATCCTGAGGCAGACTCTCCAGAATTTGCGTTACCCTTCGATAGGCTCTTACCTTAAAAGGGTTTTCTCCTTTTATCTCCAGGATATCTCCTATCTCAGAGAAAATTCTGGCTATCTCCAGGTTATCCATCCTTTATCCTCAGAAGAACTGTTACTAAAGAGGCTATCCCCTCTTTCCTTCCTATAAAACCCAGTCCCTCTTGAGTGGTAGCCTTTATATTTATCTTTTCTTCTCCTATCTCCAGAATACGGGAGACTGTTTTCTTTATCTCCTCCTTAAAAGGGGTTAGTTTAGGCTCCTCAGCAATAATTATCCCATCCAGATAAAGCAACTCTCCCTTTTGTTCCTCCAGCATTTTCTTAACTCTCTTAAGGAGCAAAACAGAAGAAATATCTTTAAAAGCGGGGTCTTCCGGAGGGAAATGTTCTCCTATATCTCCTTTTCCCAAGGCTCCCAGGATAGCATCCATCAGGGAATGTAAAAAGACATCACCGTCTGAATGCCCAGAAAGCCCTCGGGGATAAGGAATCTCCACTCCTCCTAATACCAACTTTCTTCCCTCCACTAAAGGATGCACATCAAACCCCATCCCAATTCGTAAGTTCTTCACTTCTTAATTATAACTCAATCCCTTATTGTGATGTAGAGTCAGCGAGTATGGAAATCCTTGGCCATAAAATCGCGGGAGAAAGTTCTTTTGGCTATAAATCTCAGGAAGTTTCCCTGAAGAGAATACACACACATCACTCCGTTCCTAAGGTCCACTAAAAAAAGTACCGGCTCTCCCGCAGTGGTTCCCGGAGATACCACCACTATAGATTCATAGGGTTTTTGCGCCTGTGCGTTCTTACCCATCCATAAACCGCAGATAATCGCTATAAGAACCATTACCCCCACATACCACCTCCCTCTCATAATCTCACCTCCTATTTACCATTTTCCTTCTTTTAGAATGGCTTCTGCCAGAAGAAGGTCTAAAGAAGTGGTAATCTTTATATTCAAAGGGCTCCCCACCACTATCCCCACCCTTTTGCCCAATCTTTCTACTAAAGAAGCATCATCAGTTCCTAAGTATCCTTCCTTTCTTGCTTTTTCGTGAGCCTCCAGGATTAAAGAATACTTGAAGACCTGAGGTGTCTGCGCCTTCCAGAGATTTTCCCGATTTAAAGTTCTCTGAACCCCCTTTTTCCCTACTTCTTTCAGAGTATCCTGCAAGGGGATAGCGGTAATCACAGCCTCTTCTTCCCGGGCTTTCCTTATGGCTTCTTCCAAAATTTCCTGGTTTAAGAAAGGTCTTACTGCGTCATGGATAACCACTATTTCACAGTCCTTTATACTCTTCAATCCTCGGTAAACAGATTCTTGCCGAGATTTCCCACCCTCCACCACTTTCTCTATCTTCTCAAACTCCTCTCCCAGGAGCAGGTTCTCCCGAACATATTTCATCATATCCTTATCCACCACCAATACAATTCCTTCTATAGAAGGAGATTTAACAAAAACCTGGAGAGTATGGTGAAGAATAGGTTTCCCTTCTAAAGGTAAAAACTGCTTGGGAAGAGAACGATTCATCCTCTCCCCTTTACCTGCAGCAGGGATTAAAGCAATAACTCTACCTTCCTTCACCCTCCAGTCTCTCTTTTATCTTCATTAAACGGATTATAGAAGAACGCTCCAGTTCTGAAAGTTTGAAGGTTATGAATTTCACCGCTTCTTCCAGTTCGGGTATTAAAACATACTCCAAAGCATTTACCTTTCTCCGGGTTTTTCTTATCTCCTCTCCTAATAAAATTATACTTTTCTCCAGCACTGCTAACTCTAAAATCTTGGGGAAAAGATTCTCCAGTGCACGGTAAACTCTATCCATATCCAGAGGAAGTTGATTGCCATAAGGTAGAGCGGTTTTTCTCTCTTCTACTTCTACCCAAGGATAAGTAACATTCATAATTCTTTGAGTAGAGAAATTAAGAGCCCATCTTCCCACCGGGGAGAGGGCTATAGCACGGGTTCTCTCTCTCAGTGAGAATACAGTGCTGGTGTAACTTTCCAGAATTTGAAGGAAACTGGCTTCTACCTCTTCTCTTAGTGACTCTTCCTTCCTTATCATCTTTATGAACTCTCTTACCAGTTCATCCAGTTTATCTTTCAGTAAATCATGCCCTCTATGGGTAAGTTGAAGCCTTTTCTTGAGTCTTAGTAGTTCCATGCGGGTAGGATTTACCTTTATCTTCATCTTCTTAAGGAATGTAAAAAAGAAGTCCGGAAGGAACCTTGGGATAGAAATAAGTGGCCTTACCGGGCATTTTTTCTCTCTTCTCTGCCACTTTTCTAACCTCCTCCACATGGGTAGGATTTAAGAAAAATCCCACCTCGAATATACCTTCCTGAATGAGTTGCAGAGCTCTTTCCCTCTCCATCACATAGATTAAATTCCCCTTATCCTGAAACTCCTTCTCCTCCATTCCCATAATCTCTTCAAATATTAAAGAATGAAGAACGGAAACATCTAACTTTTTCCAGACAGGAGAATGACCATCCATATCATCAACGATTTTCTTCTCACTCCGGGAGACTAAAAGGAAGGGCGGATGACTCCTTCTCACTAATAGATAAACATGATGATTCCTGCCTTTCTCCTGAAGAAGGGAAAAAGCCTGAGATAGTTCTACCTGGAATATATGGAAGTACTTACTTCCCTCTTCCCAAAGTCTTTCTATTCTCTTCTCCCCCACATTTCTTAACAAACGATGGGCAGGAAGTATAGTCAATCCTTCATTATCCATACAGGTTAAATAACCTAAAATATACTTAAATTTAGGGTTTTCCTTCCGATAGAGTAAAGAGGTCTCATAACGGTGGTGACCATCTGCAATATAGAGTTTCTTATCCTGGAATTTCTTCTCTACCCATTCCAGAGTCTCTTTTTCCTTAACCCGCCATAGAATATGTCTCTGTCCTTCCCTGTCCTCAAAATCAAAGAGAGGAACTTCCTCCCTCTTCTCCTCCATCTTCTCAATAATGGCATTGCTTCTATCCGAATAGAGAAAGAAAATGGGTTCTAAATGTGCCTGAGTAGCTCTTAAAACTTTCAGACGATCCTCCTTGGGGCGAGAAAGAGTCTCTTCATGAGGGAGAATTACTCCCTCTTGGAAATCTCTCAACTCTACTAAGGAGAAAAATCCTCTTCTTAATTTCTTCTCCCCATGCAAAAGATAATAATGATGGTAAAGGTAAAAACAGGGATATTCATCAGAGATAATGACTTCTCTCTCTAACCAATTTCTTAGAAGTGCACCTCTCTTTTCATAATCTCCTTCCTCCCAGGAGAGAGTTAATCGGGTAATATTATGAGTGAAATTAAATCTTTCTTTTTCTTCTTCCGGTATAACATCGT
Source organism: uncultured bacterium (assembly GCA_964606225.1). Lineage (GTDB taxonomy): Bacteria > CAIJMQ01 > CAIJMQ01 > JAADFP01 > CAZSGC01 > CAZSGC01. Next base: position 14,526 of record CAZSGC010000007.1, read on the forward strand.
AGGGAGGCGCTATGAAGTCTCTTAAAGACTTGCTTTTAGAGCAATTAAAGAAGTAACCTTTGAAGGGTAAAACTTTAAGACCTTTATTCATTTTATTCTCTCCAGACGGTACTTCCCCTTCATGTAGGGGACTAAGGCTTCCGGAACAATCACACTCCCATCTTCTTCTTGATAGTTTTCCAGAAGAGAAATAATTGTTCTTCCTACAGCCAATCCTGAACCATTCAGAGTATGGAGAAAAAGAGGTTTACCAGAATCCTTAGGTTTATAACGAATATTGGCTCGTCGAGCCTGGAAATCCTCAAAATTGGAGCAGGAAGAAATCTCCAGATATTTTCTTTCCGAGGGAATCCATACTTCGATATCGTAACATTTGGAAGCAGCAAATCCCAAATCTCCCGTACATAGAGAAACTACTCTATAGGGTAAATTCAATCTTTTAAGGACCTCTTCTGCATCTTCCACTAAACTCTCCAGTTCCTCATAGGAATCTTCTGGTTTCACAAACTTCACCAGTTCTACTTTGTCAAACTGATGTTGGCGGGTAAGTCCTCTTACATCTCTTCCATAAGAACCTGCTTCTCTTCTAAAACAGGCAGTATAGGAGACATATTTAAGTGGAAGTTTCTCTTCCGGGATTACTTCTCCCCTATGAAGATTGGTTACCGGTACTTCTGCTGTAGGGACTAAGAAAAGGTCCATATCCGTATGAAACATATCTTCCTCAAATTTAGGTAGTTGACCGGTACCGGTCATGGAATCACGATTGACTAAAAAGGGAGGATAAACTTCCTCATATCCTTGCTCCAGATGAACATCTATCATAAACTGAATAAGGGCTCGAGCCAGCAGTGCTCCTTCTCTCCAGTAAACCGCAAATCTTGAACCACTGATAAGGGAGGCTCTCTTAAAATCAATAATTCCCAGTTTCTCACCGATTTCCCAGTGAGAACGGGGAGGGAAGGAGAACTCTCTTATCCTACCCCATCTTCTAACTTCCACATTATCTTCAGGATCTTTTCCCACCGGGACAGAGGGATGAGGAATATTGGGAATATAGAGTAAAGCATTCCAAACTTTTTCTTCTATCTCCTTAAGGGTTCCCTCCATACTTTTAATTTCCTGGGAAACTTTTTTCATCTCTTTAAGAAGTGTCTCTACATTCTTTCCTTCTCTTTTAAGTTCTCCTATCTTTTTGGAGACCTCATTCCTTTTGGCTTTAAGGGGCTCCAACTGGCGAATAATTTCCCTTCTTTCCTGATCTAACTCTAAGAATTCTTCCAAAACTTTCTCCTCCATTCCTCTCTTACGAAGACAGTCCCTAACCTTTTCTGGATTTTCTCTAACGAATTTAAGGCTCAGCACTTAAGACTTTCTTACCCTTTAATAACACCCAGGGGTTTAAGGCGTGCCACTTTATAGGAAATTCCTGCATTCTGAACTACCTCCACCACCTTATCCACATCTTTATATGCTTCGGGCATCTCCTCTGCCAGAGTAGTCTTACCTCTGGCTCTCACCACAATCCCTATCTCTTCCATCTCCTTCTGTATGGACCTTCCTCTTGCTTCTCTTATAGCCTGATGTCGACTCATCATCCTTCCCGCTCCATGGCAGGTGGAACCCCATGTTTCCTCAAAGGCTCTTTTTGTACCTATTAGAAGATAAGAGGCTCTTCCCATATCCCCAGGAATTATTACTGGTTGTCCAATCTCCCGGTATCGGGGAGGAACATCAGGATGTCCTGGAGGGAAGGCTCTGGTAGCACCTTTCCTATGCACACATAACACCTTCTCCTTACCATCTACCCGGTGTCTTTCCATTTTAGCGATATTATGTGCCACATCATAGATCAAGGATAACCCAAGTTCATCCCAAGATTTCCCAAAAAATTTCTCTAAACTTTCCCGGGTAAGGTGCATAATTATCTGGCGGTTACACCAGGCATAGTTGGCTGCACAAGCCATGGCCGAAAAGTAACCTCTTCCCTCCGGAGATTCCACCGGTGCACAGGCTAACTGCCGGTCGGGAAGAGTTATTCTATACTTCTCTACGGCCTTCTGCATTACCCTCAGATTATCGTCACATACCTGATGTCCAAATCCTCGAGAACCAGAATGAATCATTATGGTAATCTGACCGGGGAATAAATCAAAAACAGAGGCCAACCTTTCATCGTAAACTTCATCCACTACCTGTATTTCCAAGAAATGATTCCCCGAACCCAAAGTTCCCACCTGTCCTTTCCCTCTTTCATAAGCCCGGGGAGAAATCATTTCTGGGTCTGCTCCCTTCATTTCTCCACCTTCCTCAGTAACCTCCAGGTCTTCTCTCACTCCCATACCCTTCTCCACTGCCCAGCGAGCTCCTTTAACCAGCACTTCTCTTACTTCCTTAGAAGAAAGTTTTATTCGTCCTCCTACCCCTACTCCACAGGGAACATGTTCAAAAAGAACATTTATCAACCTCTCCAAACGGGACTCTAAATCCTCAAGCCTCAGATTACTCCTCAATAATCTTACCCCGCAGTTTATGTCATAACCCACTCCTCCCGGAGAGACTACTCCTCCTTCTTCTGGGTCAAAGGCTGCTACCCCTCCTATAGGAAATCCATATCCCCAGTGAGCATCAGGCATAGCCAGAGAATACTTAACAATACCGGGAAGACAGGCTACATTAGAAACTTGAAGTAAAACTTGCTCTTTCTCAATATGAGAGATCATTTCCCTCGAAGCATATATTCTGCCCGGTACCCTCATGCCTTGCTTGTAAGATACTGGAATCTCCCAGAGGTAATTATCTATCTTTCTGAGTTCACTCATAGCCCTAAATTATATCATACTTAAGAGAGGGTAGATAGGTCTGGAAAGGGGTTCTCTTAAGGGGAAATCCTGTTTTCTACCCTTAAGAGAAGAGTCTTCTCCTTTATAACCGATAACTTATCTATCTCCTCCTTGGCCTTCTGCATATCTTTCTCCTTAGCCTCATGGGTCATCATTATTATGGGTACCGCTATCTTCTTACCCCTACCTTTCTGAATTACCGAGGCTATACTGATATGGTGCTGGGCCAGGATCCCTGAGATTTTTGCCAGAACTCCTGGTTTGTCCACAGCCATAAACCTTAGAAAATAGTTAGTTCTTATATCCTCCTTTCTCTTAATTCTTAAATTAGAAGCAGGAGGTGACCAAACTACCTTCTCCTTTCCTTCCACCACTCTCTTGGCTGCCTCCACCACATCGGCAACCACAGCACTGGCAGTGGGTAGTCTTCCTGCCCCTTTACCAGCCACAAATATATCTCCTACTGCATCTCCCTTCAGATACAAGGCATTAGTCTCTCCCTTTACCCGACTCAAAGGATGAGGGAAAGGAATCAGGGTAGGATGAACTCTCACCTCTAATTCTTCGCTCTCCACCTTCCCTAAGGCTAATAACTTCACCGCATAGCCAAATTCCTTAGCATACTCCAGATCCTGAGGAGTGAGACCTTCGATCCCTTCTATAAGCACATCTTCCATGCTTATACTTTTACCAAATACTAAGTAAGAGAGAACTATCAGTTTATGAGCAGTATCCAGACCTTTCACATCTAAGGTAGGATCAGGCTCAGCAAATCCTTTCCTCTGAGCCGTACTTAAAGCCTTTTTATAAGATAGACCTTCTTCCATCTGGGTGAGAATGTAATTTGTGGTTCCATTAATTATTCCCAAGATATAATCAATACGATTGGCTACCAAGCCTTCCCTAATCATGCGAAGGAGAGGAACTCCACTCATTACGCTGGCTTCAAAGAAAATCTCCTTCCCTTTGGCTTTACTGAGAGAGAAGATCTCTTCTCCACACTCTGCTAAGAGTGCTTTATTAGCGGTAACTACATACTTCCCCTGATTTATAGCCTCCATCACGTATTTTTTGGCCGGCTCTATCCCCCCTATTAACTCTATCACTATATGAATCTCCGGAGCATAAAGAATTTCTTCCCCTTGGGTAGTAAAAAGAATGCCCTCTCTTTCCACCTCCTCCTTCTTCCTGGTGTCAATATCACAGATTTTCACCAGATTAAGAGGAAATCCCAGTTTCTCTCTAAGAATCTCTTTCCTCTCCCTGAGTAGTTTAACTACCCCACTCCCTACTTTACCCAACCCAATAAGCCCAATATTTACTTCTTTTCTCATGGAAGCAACCTCTTAAGTCTATAAATAGCCTTCTCCAGATTACTCAAGGAGGTGGCAAAAGATATCCTTACATGATTATCCTTCCCGAAGGCAGAACCAGGCACCATAGCCACTCTTGCCCTCTCCAGGAGCCACATAGAGAACTCCTCAGAATCTTTATCTTCAAAATTAAAATGGGGAAAAGCATAGAAAGTTCCCTCAGGAGGGAGGAGTTGGAAAGTAGAAAATTTCTCCAATTCCCTCACCAAGTAATCTCTCCTTCTTCTGAATTCCCTCACCATCTCCTCCACCTCTTCTTCACCCCCTCTTAAGGCTTCTAAGGCAGCTGCCTGAGAGAGAGAAGAAGGACAGGAGACACTCTGACTCTGTATCTTTGCCATAACCTTAACCACCTCCGGAGGACCTCCCACATATCCAATCCTCCATCCGGTCATGGAGTAAGTTTTAGATACCGCATTGACAGTGATAGTGAAGTCCTTTATCTCGTTAAAGAGAGAAGCAGGAGAAACTGGTCTTTCTCCAAAGACAATCTTTTCATATACCTCATCAGAAATCAGAAAAATCCTTCTCTTCCAAACTATTTCTGCCAGTTTCTCAAGGATCTGGGGTGGGTATACTTTACCTGTGGGATTACAGGGAGAATTGATAATTATAGCCCGGGTACGGGAAGACACCTTCTTCTTAACCTCTTCTAAGTCAGGAAGAAAATCTTCTCCCGTAGAAATTATCACTGGAACCCCTCCCGCCAGTTTAACCTGTTCCGGATAACTTACCCAGTAAGGAGAAAAAATTATTACTTCCTCTCCTGGATTCAGTAAAGTCTGAAAGAGTAGATAGAGAGCATCCTTCGCTCCACAGGTTACCAGAATCCCTTCCAGAGGATAATCAATATGGTTTTCTCTCCAGAACTTCTCCTTTATTGCCTCTCTCAAGGGAAGAATACCCCAGGGAGAGGTGTAATGGGTAAAATTATCCTTTAAGGCTTTCCTGCAGGCTTCTTTTATCCTCTCCGGGGTGGGGAAATCCGGCTCACCTGCGGTGAGATTGACGATATCCTCTCCCTTCTCTCTCAATTCTTTTACCTTGGCATTCAAGGTAAGAGTGGGAGAAGGAGAAATTTTCCTTCCTCTTTCTGAGATCATGCCTCCTCCTTCATCACTTTTCTTATCCCTCTAAGAGCCTGTCTTATCCTATGTTCATATCTAATATTCCATCTTGGGAGAATAATAACATAGAAGGTGACTATAGGTAAATTAATTAAATCCTTAAAAGTTTTCCTTTACCTTCCGCCACTATCCTTCCTTCAGCATCCATCACTTGAGAACGACAGATAAATAGACGAGAAAATCTCTTCTCTATCCAGCCCACTATCCTCAACCTCTCCCCAATATTAACTGGTTTTCTAAATCTTACCACAAGTTCTGCGGTGACTGTCTTCTCTCCTTCAAAATAGGCTGCATATACCATTACTTCATCCAAAAGGGTAGCCAGTAATCCCCCATGAATTATTCCTTCCCACCCCTGATGATGTAAGGAAGGCTGGAAATGAGAGACCACCTTTCCTTCTTTATAATGTATGGATAGTCTCAACCCATGAGGATTATCCTTCCCGCAGGCGAAACAGTAATCCATGCTCTTCAACTTCCCTACAGCCTCTCCATTCTCTTTTCCAGCAATTTTTCCTCTTCTTTTCCTTTCCATTCTTCCCTTCCTTGGTTAATAATCTCCTTTGCTTTTTCCTTATCTCCCTTTTTAAGATATATATCCACCTTTCTATTCAGAAGAAAAAATCTCTCCTTCTCCTCTTTGCTTACCTGCAGAAGAATCTCTAACTCCTTTAAGGCTTCATCCAAGAGATGAAGTTTATCTTCCAGAATCTCAATCAACTCCAGACGAGCAGTTTTATCCTCCGGATAATGGGAAAGAATCCTTCTATACTCCTCCACTGCCTTATGAAATTCTCCTCTTTTAGCCAAGCCTCGGGGTAAGGAGTAGAATTTGGGCTCCACTTTGCCTTCCTTAGGGAAATAAAGAGAGGAAACAAACTTTCCGGCTACCCATTCGGTAACTTGAGGAACAGAAGCAATGGCAAATAAAACCAGGAAGAAAATAAAGATAAGAAAATGATACAAAGCCATAAGAGTACCCCGGTAAAGAATACCCAGATAAAAATTCTTTCCTGCCATCCAAAGCAAAAATAAACAGAGAAGGACACGAAGAACACCGAACAAGAAGTCCTTCATAGATTCTTAAAGTCTTCTGGATTTCGAGCGTGAGAAATAGCCGTCTCATAAGTTATAAGCCCTTTAAGATAAAGTTCCTTCAAAGACTTATCCATACTTTGCATACCGAACTGAGCACCAGTCTGTAGGAGCGTAGGAATCTGGTCACTGCGGTGTTCTTTTATAACTCGTCTCACCGCTGGTGTGCCCACCAGTATCTCGGTAGCCAGAACTCTGCCTTTACCATCAGCCCGGGGGAGTAAAAGTTGAGCCACTATTCCCTCCAGACATCCAGCCAGTTGTATCTTAACCTCCTGCTGTTGATGGGGAGGGAATACATCTATTATCCTGTCTATGGTCTGAGCAGCATTGGGAGTATGAAGAGTAGAGAGAACCAGATGACCGGTCTCTGCTGCAGTTAAAGCAATGGAGATAGTCTCTAAATCTCTCATCTCCCCTATACATATAACATCCGGGTCCTGTCGTAATACATGGCGGAGAGCAGAGGCAAAGGAGTGAGTATCTGTCCTTACCTCTCTCTGCTTAATAATACTTTTTTTATTCTTGTGAAGATACTCAATAGGGTCTTCGATACTCACAATCACACAACTTCTCTCCGAATTTATAAGGTCTATTAAACTGGCTAAGGTAGTAGTCTTCCCCATCCCTGTGGGACCGGTAACTATAACTAAACCATGGGGTTTTCTGGCTAAATCTGCCACTACGGGAGGCAGTCCTAACTCCTTCCAGTGAGGAACTTTTAAGGCTACCGTTCTGATAGCCGCTTCCACATACCCTCTTTGCTGATGGATATTTACTCTGAATCTGCTCAATCCCGGTATAGAGATGGAGAAGTCCAGTTCCAGGTTTTCTTCAAACTCCACCCTTTGTCTATCTGTTAGAAGAGAGTAAATCAGACGCTTGGTATCTTCTCCCTTTAGGGGAGGATAATCCAGAAACTTTATCTCTCCATCGACTCTCACTACGGGAGGAGAATTGGCACAGAGGTGAAGGTCACTGGCACCCAACTTTATGGTTTCCTCCAGAAGGTCCCGGATATCCATTATTCACCCTTAGAACCAGGAATTATTCCCCGGGCTACAATCTCAAACTCATGAGGACGATCACTGGCAGCCAAGGCTACCTCATACTCTATTATTCCTCGGGAATAAAGTTCTAAAAGAGCCTGATTGAAAGTACACATCCCGAATATCTTGCCTTCTTCCATAATTCTATAAATATCCTCAATTCTTCCCTCCCGGATATACTTCCTGATAGTGGGTGTTCCCAGCATAACCGAAACTGCGGGAACTCTTCCCTTTCCATCTTTACGGGGAAGAAGTCTTAAGGAGATAATACCTTTAATGAGATTGGAGAGTTGTAATCTGATTTGATTTTGATAATCAAGAGGGAAAAGACTTAAGATTCTTTCAATGGTCTGAGGTGCGTCTATAGTATGTAAAGAGGTGAGTACTAACTGCCCGGTCTCTGCTGCATCTATGGCTGCTTGCAAGGTTTCTCTATCCCGGATTTCTCCTATCATTATTACATCCGGAGATTCCCTAACCACGGATTTAAGAGCTCGAGAAAAGGAGAGGGTATCTGAGCCTACTTCTCTCTGATTCACTATGCTTTTTCTATCCTGGTGGACAAATTCAATGGGGTCTTCTATGGTTAGGATGTGGCATTCCAGAGTAGAGTTTATATACTCAATCATGGCGGCTAAGGTAGTGGATTTCCCACAGCCTGCAGGACCGGTCACCAAAACTAAGCCATTCTTCTCTCGACAAAGAGTCCTTAACACCTCTCCCGGCAGATTAAGTTCTTCAAAAGAGGGTATAACTTCTTTAACTTCTCTTACCACAGCTACAGGTCTATTTTTCTCCTGGAAAAGATTTACCCGAAATCTTCCTAATTCTTCACTCTGGAAGGAAATATCTATTTCTTTTTCTTTCCAGAATTTTTCTCTTTTTTCTTCAGGCAAAAAAAAGGAAATTACCTCCTCCATCTCCTCAGGGCTGATTCTCTTCTCTCCTATAGGAACAATCTTCCCTTCCACACGGAGGTAGGGATAGTTTCCTGGTTTAAGGTAAAGGTCGGATGCCTTGCGATCTCTCATCTCTCTTAGTAATCTTTCCACAAACATCATCCCATTATATCACAGCAATATACACACTTTCTGTGAGGAAGAAACCGCAAAGAAGGAGAAAAATTCCTTTAATCTATCCTCTGACGAGGGGTGAGAGAAATGATCACCCTGGAACCTCTTCTCTCTGGATATATGGTTATAATTAAGGTCTCCTCACCCTTCTCAAATACCATCTGTTTTCTACCATACTCCAGAATGTTCACCAGATTCCAGTCATTAAGAGGCAATTCTTGCTTAAAGTAAGAAACCAATTCATCTGCAGGGATACGAGTGGAGTACTTAAGCAAACCTACACGAGTTAATTCCGTCTCAAAGATAAAAGAGTTATCCACATCCAGAACCATATCTTTAGGAACAGGAACATCTGAAAATCTGAGTTTCTTAGCAGTAGTCATCTCTTCAGGAGTTTTCTCTTCTGGGAGAGAAGAAGGAGCATACATGGTAGCGCATCCGTAGAGAAATAGGGAAGCCAGAAGAAAAGTTAGCACTTTTCCAACCATTCACTCACCCCCTTTTAGAAAATTATATCCTATCCCTCTAAGAAAGACAACCAGCGTCTATTATTCCGGTATGGGAAAATTCTTGACCTAAAAAATTAAAAGGGATAGAATTATTTCCCCTCTGGAAAAGGAAGATGAAAGAACTCCCCAAGGAAGTAGAGATAGTGGTGATTGGAGGAGGAGTTTTCGGCTGCTCACTTGCTTATCATTTAGCCAGAAAGAAAAGAGAAGTCATACTTCTGGAGGCAAAGAATTTAGCCTGGGGTGCTTCAGGAAGAAATGGAGGACAGGTTATACAACTGGAGGGAAGGGACAAGAATCTGGAGACTATAAAATTAAGACTGGAGATCACCCAATATAACAACCTTCGTCTGGGTTCTCTTGAGGAGGAGTTAGGAGTAAATATGGAATACAAGAAAATAGGGAGCCTGGATATTGCTCTGACCGATGAGGAATGGGAAGATTTAAAAAAGACTGTGAAGGCTCAGAGAGAAGCAGGAGATAAAGAGATAGAATTACTGGATAAAAAAGAGGTCCTGAGAATCTGTCCTCTATTAACTTCCCAGGTAAAAGGAGGAAGGTTTCGTCCTTCAGACGGAGTTATAAATCCCTTCTTTTATACTCATGCCTTTGCCTGGAAAGTAGAAGAACTGGGAGGAGAAGTGTTTACTCATACTCCAGTAAGGAGGATTCTGGAAGAAGGGAGAAAAGTGAAAGGGGTGGAGATAGAGGGTGGGAAGAAAATAAAAGCGAATATTGTGGTCAATGCTACCAATGCCTGGGCTACATCCCTTACCCCTTCCATCCAGATAATTCCCTTAAGACAGGTGGCTGTGGTCACCGAGCCTTTCAGTCCACTACCGGTTTTCCCTATGGAGGCATTTATAGAAGGGGAGGCTATATTTACCACCACCCAGACAGAGAGCGGTAACCTGGTGGTAGGTGGATTCCGTAGCCAGGAAAGAACTCTGTCAGGTCAGTTTGACCTAAGGGTAGATATAGAGGAGTTAAGAGGTAGCACCACTATATTGGAGAGATTATTTCCTGAGATTTCTTTCCTCTCTATCATTCGCTCTTGGTCTGGAGTAATGGCTACCACAGGAGATTTTCTCCCTGCTATAGGCAAAGTTCCGGATAAAGAGGGGCTGTTTATCTCTGCTGGATTTTACAATGGTATGGCTTATGCTACAGCAGTGGGCGAACTTCTTGCCGAGTATATCCTTACTGGCAAAGAACCTTCCCTTTTAAAACCTTTCTCTCCCCAGAGACTTTACAGAAAAAGATGGAGAGTGCCAGATAAGTATAATGTAACCACTTTAGTAAAATTTTTTGAAAGGGCATGAGAATTAAAGACCATCCTATTCTGGGGAAGTTAAAAAGAGTAAAAGAGGTCACTATCTACTTTCACGGAAGACCTATAGGAGCAAGAGAGGGAGAACCCATTGCTGCTGCTCTATATGCTCAAGGTATAAGAGTATTGAGAAAAACTGCCCTAAGAAAAGAACCCCGGGGAATTTTCTGCGCTATTGGGAGATGTACAGATTGTGTAATGGTGGTGGATGGAGTACCTAATGTAAGAACCTGTATCACTCCGGTAAGGGAAGGGATGAGAGTAGAGTTTCAAGAAGGATTGGGAGAATGGAAAAAAGAGAAGTAGTGGTAATAGGTGCTGGACCTGCTGGGCTTTCTGCAAGTATCCAAGCAGCAAAAAGAGGGTGTAAGGTAACCCTTGTGGATGAAAATCAGAAACCTGGTGGACAACTTTTTAAACAAATTCATCGTTTCTTTGGCTCTAAGGAACATCATGCAGGAGTAAGAGGTTTCGTCATAGGGAGGAGACTCCTGGAAGAAGTGAAAAGATTGGGTATAGAGGTTTGGCTTAACTCCCTTGTTTATGGTTTATTTCCTTCCAGAAGGATAGGAATAGTTAGAGATGGAAAAGTTTATGAAGTGGAAGCAAAAGCCATAATCGTGGCTACAGGAGCTCAGGAAAAGGCTATCTCTTTTCCCGGATGGACCTTACCCGGAGTGATGGGTGCAGGAGCCTGCCAGACCATGATAAATATTCATCGGGTCCTGCCAGGGAAAAAGGTCCTCATGATAGGAGGAGGGAATGTAGGACTCATAGTCTCTTACCAGTTACTTCAGGCAGGAGCAGAAGTGAAAGGGGTGATAGAGATTCTCCCCCGTATAGGGGGTTACTTAGTTCATGCCTCCAAGATTGCCAGATGTGGAGTCCCTATTTTAACCTCTCACACTATTGTGGAGGCAAAGGGAGAAGAGGAAGTGGAGAGGGCAGTCATTGCTCCTGTAGATGAGAAAATGCAACCAGTAATGAATAAGGCAAAGGAAATAGAGGTAGACTTGATTACCTTAGCGGTGGGACTTACCCCTATGGTGGAACTCCTTCACCCCTTAGGATGCAGATTTACTTATAAACCTTTTTTAGGAGGGTGGGTTCCCTCTCATAATGAAGACATGATGAGTACTGTAGAAGGAGTTTTTGTAGCCGGAGACCTGGCAGGTGTGGAAGAGGCTTCTACAGCCATAGAAGAAGGGAAAATTGCGGGTATCGCAGTAGCTGAATACCTGGGTTACGGTAAGTGGGAAGAGGGAAAAGAAGAAGCCAGAGAGAGACTTAAGGCTTTTCGTATTGGCCCTTTTGGTGAAGAGAGAGGAAAAAGTAAAGAAGAAATAGTAAGAGAGTACTATGAGAGAAAAGTTTAAAGAATCCTACTTTAGAAACACTCCCGGTTATCCTTCAGAGGAGAGAATGAGGAGAGGGAAGGTGGCAGTTATTGAATGCGCAGAGGAGATCCCCTGTAATCCTTGTGAAACAGCCTGTCCCTTTGGAGCCATAACCGTAGGTTATCCTATAACTAATCTCCCTGTTCTTCATGAGGATAAATGCAAGGGCTGTGGAAAATGTATTCCTGTCTGTCCAGGATTGGCTATCTTCCTCCTGGACCTAACTTATAGTGAGGAAGAGGCATCCCTTATGATACCGTATGAGTTTCTTCCCCTTCCGGAGAAGGGAGAAGAAGTGGATTGCTTAGACCGGGAAGGTAAACCTGTATGTAAGGGGAGAATTGTAGGAGTAGTTCCCCCTGAAAAGAATGATAGAACTGCCTTGGTTACTTTTTCTTTCCCCAAAAGGTATTATAAAGATGTGAGAAATTTCCGATTAAAAAGATGAAAGATAAAATAATCTGTCGGTGTAAGGAGATTACGGAAGAAGAAATTAAGGAGGCTATAAGGAAAGGTGCCCGAGATATAGATGCGGTGAAGAGAGCTACAGGAGCGGGGATGGGTTTATGTCAAGGGAGAACCTGTGCCCTCCTTATTGCCCGTATCATAAGTAGAGAGTTGAATATACCTCTTTCTCAGATAAATTTGCCCACTTTTCGTTCTCCAGTAAGACCTGTCCCCATTCGGGTACTCAGTATCAAGGGAGGGAAGAATGAGAAAGATAGAGATAAGCGGGTTGATTGAAGAAGGTATGTGGAACTATGGAGATTCTCTCGCTGGAAAAGAAAAAGAGGTATTTGCAGGGCCCCGGATCCGGGAGATGGCTACTGTAGAAAAGGACGGTTACAGTGCCCATCGTATGGATTTATCTATCCTTACGGGAACCTATCTGGAGACACCTGCCCACCTTCTGGCGGGTAGATTTACCATAGACCAGATACCCATAGAAGACCTGTTTCTGAAGGCTACCATCCTCAAGATACCCAAGGAAGCAAGAGGACATGTGGAGTTAAAGGACCTGAAAGAGAAGAAATTAAAGATTGAGGAAGGAAGTGCTCTGGTCATATACACTGGTTACTTCACCCGCTGGAATACTCCTGATTTTTTCTTAGATTCTCCTCACTTTACTCCCGAGGCTATGGATTATATTGTAAGCAAGAAAATCAAAATCTTAGCTGCGGATATGCCTTGTTATGATGACCCTCGAGATCCTGAAGATAGCAAAAACCTCCCTCAACTTACTAAACTATACCAGCATAACATAATGGCACTTGCACCCATTGTAAATGGAGATAAAGTGGAAGAGGGGTATGGGGAACTCATTGTTCTCCCTCTGAAAGTTAAAGGCTGGAGTGCCTCTCCTGCCCGGGCAGTATTAATTGTAGGAGGATGATTATGGACGTAAAAATCGGCTTGGCAGGTATAACGGGCATGGGAAGTACCAGATATAGCACTCTTAAAAACATTGAAGGAGTAAAGATAGTGGGAGGATTTGATTTACCCCAGAAAAAAGAGATAGCAGAAGAGTATGGAATAAAATTCTACCCAGACTTTGAAGAAATGTTGGAAGAAGTAGATGCAGTAACCATCTCCCTACCCAATTACCTCCATCTTGAATATACCTTGCGAGCCTTGGAGAAAGATAAACATGTATTAGTGGAGTATCCTATGGCTACCTCAGTAAAAGAAGGAAAGGAGATGATAAAAAAGGCAAAAGAAAAAAATAAAGTACTTCATGTAGGATTAACTGATAGACTGGAACCCTGGTTTTTAAAATTTAAGGAAATCAAAAATGAAAAGAAATTTATCATTCTCACCATATATTCTCAATGGTCTGGAGGAGGAAAAAACTGGCATGAGAAACCTGATTTAACTGGAGGGATATTTCTTCTCCTCCACCATCATCGTATAAGTCAGTATATGGATTTACTTGGTTATCCTCGGATTATCTTTTCTCGCAAATTCTCTCTTCCTTCCTCTCCACCTCAATTAGGGCACTGTGAATTAGAGTTCCCAGGAGGGATTGTAGTAACTCTTAACTGGCATCTTGTCACACGACTCCCAAAAGCTCCTCCTGCAGATTACATATTCACCTCCCAGGGAGTCTATATATTTCGCGAGCCACCTCCTCAATTAACTTTCTTCCAAGAAGGGAAGGAAATAGAGATCCCTCTCCCAGCACCCAAACGCCAGGCATACGAACTGGACTCCAGAAACTTTATAAAGGAGATAAAAGGCTCTCCTCCCTTATTCCCACCTGAAGAAGCACTCCAAGTTCTGGAAGTATGTGAGAAATTACAAAAGTGGGAAGATTAGAGAGGTTTTCTTCTCCATTTCTGTTTTTGCCTGTTTTGGTAATTTCTTTCTAAAAACAATTACCCACCATCCCAAACTCCGATTTAGCCGATTACAGCCTTCTTTAGCAAAAATTTCGGGGAAACTCCTGTATCTTGCCAATTGAACAACGTCAGAGACCTGTGTTAAAATTAATTAAATGAAAAAACCGGGTCTTCAGACGGTAAAGGTTTTCACAGCTAAAGATGAGATAGAAGCCTATCTGATAAAAGGTAAATTAGAGGAAGAAGGCATCCCCTGTGTGCTGGTAAGGGAAGTCCCTCATTCCCTTTATCCTTTTACTATAGATGGATTGGCAGAAGTCAAAATATTAGTACCTGTGGAGGAGAGAGAAAGAGCAGAACAGATAATTGAGAATGAAGCGATAGAGAAGGAGGAAGAAGAGAAATAGAAGAGAAAAATCTTCCCCATACCATCGCTAAACTCTGCTGGGAAAAGAAAGGAAAAGACATACTCATACTTAATCTTCAGGGACTGACGGTTATATGTGACTACTTTATAATTGTCTCTGGAGAAAACCCTGTCCATACTCGCAGTATGGCGGATAGAATAATAGAAAAAATGGAAGAAGATGAAGTTAAACTGGGGCATATGGAAGGATATGAAGATGGGCGATGGATACTCTTGGATTACGGAGAGGTAATAGTGCATATATTTACCCCGGAACTGCGCCAGTATTATGGTCTGGAGAGACTATGGGGTGATGCAGTAAGAGAGGAGTTTTCTCTTGAGAAGAGCGGATAAAGTAATCCAGGGGCTTCTTGAAGAGACCCTCTACAAAATGAAAGAAAAGAACCTGCTTACTTTCCCTCCTTCTTTCACCCTTTCCCTGGAGATACCCCGAAGAAGAGAATGGGGAGATTTTGCTTCAGGAGTGGCTTTTAAACTCTCCTCCTTTAATAAAGAGAGCCCTCAGGAAATAGCCTCTCGTATTGCTCACAATCTCCCCTCTCTGCCACCGGAGATAGAGGAAGTAAAAGTAGAGGGAGGATACCTCAATTTTATTCTTAGCCAGAGATATTTATGCGAAGTGGCTAACCAAGTAAGGAAAGAAAAAGACTCCTTCCCCCTTCTGAATATGGGAGAGGGGAAAAAAATCCATCTGGAATTTGTCAGTGCTAATCCTACAGGTCCCCTTCATATAGGACATGGGAGAGGTGCAGTCCTGGGTTCAGCCTTATCTAAGTTATTAGAAAAAGTGGGATTCCAAGTAATCAAAGAATATTACATTAACGATGTGGGAAGACAGATGGAACTTTTAGGTGAATCCCTCTCCTTCCGGATACAAGAGATAGAAGGGAAAACCCCCTCCTGGGGTCCGGACCATTATCGGGGAGAGTACCTTAAAAAATTAGCCCACCAGTTTTATTCCCAGTTATCCCCCAAGAAGGAGGATATTACTTACC